>JAIRLV010000257.1 GCA_031259185.1 Elusimicrobiota bacterium
TTTGATATGTCCGCCATTTACTGTTTTGACAAAGGTTAGAGAGATTGTAGTGGGGACGAATATTAAGCTTGGAGCTCAAAATTGTAGTTATGCTCAAAATGGCGCTTATACTGGTGAAATTTCAGCCGATATGCTAAAAGATATTGGATTAGAATATGTTATTTTGGGTCATTCTGAAAGAAGATCTTTATTTGGCGAAACAAATGAAATTGTCAATAAAAAGGCGAAACTTGCTATTTCAAAAGGCTTAAAAGTGATTATTTGCGTTGGAGAAAATTTGTTAGAAAGAAAGGAAAACAGAACTTTTGAGGTTATAAAATCTCAACTAATAAATTGTATCGATGGGCTGGATTTTAATTATTTAGTAATAGCATATGAACCAGTTTGGGCTATTGGGACTGGAAATACTGCAACTCCTGAACAAGTAGAAGAAGTTCATGCTTTTATCAGAAAGGTTATATCAGAAAACCTATCTACTTGTGGGCAAGAAGAGTTTTCTATTGAAAATGATATTAGAATTCTTTATGGTGGGAGCGTTAATTCAACCGCTATTGAAGGTTTGATGAAGTGTGAAAATGTTGATGGTGGACTTGTAGGTGGAGCTAGTTTAAAAATAAAAGATTTTGCTGATATAGTAAAATTAGCGTGAAAAATAAAAATCAGGAGATATCATGATGGCGTTTTTTAGAAAATATATTTATAGTCTAAAATATTATTTATTTATAATATTTATTTCTTCATTTTTTTATTCTAATATAAATATATGTTTTGCAGATACATATGACAGTGTATATCCTTTTTATTCAGAACATTATAAAAATGTTATTTATAATAGAAACAATGGAACTGATCAAGAGCGAGATAAATATGTTTTTAATGATATAACAAAAGATGCTTTTAACGATGGAATTGGTTATGATAGCCCAGAATTCAGAGACTATCAAGGTATAGATTTTTTTTGGAATGTAAATATATCTTCAGTTTCTAAACAAGCTTTTGCAGCTAAAATAGCTGCAAGGTATGGTGGAAATAGTATTGATATTGAAGAAACAGAATTCACTCCTAAAATTTCTACTTCTACTTTTAGTAATGTCGGGTATTTACAATATTTTAATTATGCAGCGACTGCTTATTATAATGCTATTGAACCTACAAAAGACGATTATATTGAAGGAAACGAAGTTATTGCAATGAATATGCAGAATGGAGATTTCAATTTTGCTTTTTATAATAGATCATTTTATACTAACGGTTATTATAATTATAAATCCCTGCTATTATTTGATGGAATTACAAACACTTTTGCATATTTTCCTGAAGATTATTTAGAACAAAGGAGGTGTTTAGAGGCTTTTTATTTTGGATTGGGCGATACTCCTATTACTTATGATACTACTGAAGACCAAAATATTTACATTGATAAACTAAAAAATTTTAAAAATTTGAGACAAAAAGATTTATCTGAATTCAACTATATTTTATTTAATGTGAAAATTTCTTTATATCCGATATATTTTGGTTCCGGCACCCCTTCCGTTACTAATCCTCCTCTTACTTCAAAGTTTAGCTTTGGAGTAATAGCAGCATCAACAAATACTAGTAGTAATAACACAGTAGATCTTAGGTTAGTAAACAAAATAAAAGTTACAACTGACACTACTGATATAGAAAACTTAAATTTTTTAGAAAAACAATTTATTCAAAAACAAAAAAATGATGACTTTGAATGGTATCAAATCGTTATTCCAATAGATTGGTTGATAGCTAATGCTACATCATATAATATACAAGGAAATGTGACAAGTACTAAATTGCAAGCACCATTAAAAACTGTACAATCTTTTTATTTTCAAAGCGCAAACAGCGGTTATACATTCCGTAAATTTCATATATATATGGATAATTTTGTATTATTTAAAGAACTTCCAGCCGAAATTAAAGTATTTAAAAATGAATATGAAATAACAACAAGTACGATTTCAATTAAAAATAAAGAAACTATTAATTTAAAAGCAGAGGCATTTACTTCAAGTGGGACATTGTCTGTTATGAATCCTCCAAAATGGATAGTAACAAAGCCGGATGGGGGCGAACAAGATTATGGTACTGGTTATGACAAAACATTCTCTTTTGATACATCTGGAGATTATACTATATCAGTGTCTACTAGTATGTATGATCCTCAATATGTAACTGCTGAAGGTAACGATAAGAAGGGAGCATATATACCTTTAGAGAAAACAATAACTGTAACGGTAGAAACGGATGAAATAGAATACAAATCAAAATTTGATATATATACTAATAATTATATAAATTATGGAGTTCTTTATATTTTTTCTGACTCTGAAAGTACTATAGAGGTCACAACAACCACACTTAATAATAATGAAAAAATATTTAAAGTTGATTATGCAAAAGCTTCTTCTTCTGGTACTTATGCAGGTTTGTCTTTTTCAGTACTTGATGGAGATAGTGGAAAAGATTTAACAACTTTTCAATCCGGAGTAATTTCTTTTGACATAAAATTTAGTGATAATTTAGATAGAAATCTAGCAGTATCTTTGCGAACTGAAGGCGTGTCTAAAGAAAATAATAATACAAAAGTGAAATTTAGCGATTTAGGTATACAATTTATTAGTAATGAATGGAAAACAGTAAGAATCCCATTAGAATCATTTACATTGAAAGAAACAAAACTAGATTTTTCTAAAGTATTCGATTTTTTAATAATTACAGATCTTGATGCTGGTGAAACTACAAATGAATTTTACATAAAAAATATAATGTGGCTTTCTACAGATACTATATCAGGAGTAATGAATTTAACACTTTTAGATATTTTAAACGATAATCAATCTTCAAATATAAGTTGGAATATAGAAAATGCTGATGATTTTATTTGGAAAGCTGCAGATCAGTATATAAAAATGGAGTTTAGAGATTATTCTTATGATAAAGAGGGTACAAAAATTAATATATATACGGATAACATTAATTCATATTCAACATATGCTCCAGGATTGATTAATACTACTAATACTTCAAAGAATTTGGATATGTCTTGGAGACTAACAAGTACTCCAAAAACTAAAACTGATTTGGCTATAAAGCCTATTTATATTTCGGGAGATTTTAATGTAGCCTTATCTACCGCATCAGATACAAATTATTTCGTATGGCATTGGATGCAAGATATTGGCCAAAAATATGATGGGGATAATGATAAAGACAATTTTGTTCAAGCAGAAAAAGAAATATACAGTTACCACAAAGGCTTTCACTATATTTCTGGTCTAGAAGGTTTTTCTGCAACTTTTAAGAGTAATGATACAAATATATCTTCTATTTATATTAAAAACATAGGCGATTATAAAAAAAATTATTATTCACCGTATATAAACAAAAGTGATGATGATAGTGCACCTGTAGAAGTAGCAATTAACGATACTTACTATTTATACTTTGGAGCAAACTTTATTCCTGCAAAATCTCAGGAAAATTATAACGCTAAATTGAAAATAGAATATAAAAAAGAATAGTAGGCTTTGTGAAAACTAATTTTAATATAATTTTTTTCATTTGTATAATGTGTTCTTTTAATTTTTTAAATAGTGAAATTTTAATAAAACCATTTCAATACTTGATATTTGAATATGAAAAAGGGAAACTTGTGAATGATAAAATTTACATTAAAGATGTGAATTTAGACTACAAAGGTATTGAAACAAAAGTCAAAAATAAATATAAAAATGCTAAAATTGATTATAAAGAATGGTTTGAAATTGAAGAAGACTATTATTCATTCGATGACGATGGGAAAATTGAAATTAATTACAAAATAAAAATGCCAAAAAAATTAAAATCTGAAGTTGCTTTAGAGCTATTTTTAGAATTTGAACCAAAAATGAGTCAGAATATAAAAAGAATTTATAATACCTCTATTTATTTAATTCCAAAGAATAAAAAAATAAATATAGAGGTTAATAATGAAAATATTAAAATAAAAAAGAATATTATTGAAATAGAATTATATAATAAAAGCAACATTCATATTCGTCCAAAATTAGAATTAACTGATTTAAAAAATGATAAAACAATATATTTTTATGACAGAGAGCCTATATTCCAAAATGAAAAAAAAGTTTTTCAAAGTTATGAGATACAAGACCAATTTATTGATTTTGATGTGCAAAAAAAGTTTAAATTAAAAATACTAGATATAAAAAATAAAATAAATATATCAAAAAATATAGAAATAAAAAAGGTAATAGATTATGAAAAATAAAAAAACCAAAAATATAAAATTTTTTAAAATAAAAAAAGTTTTGTTGTTTGCCCTAATTACTTTAATATTTTTATTCTCGATAAAAATGCTTTTTGCTCTTGAATTTAATTGTTCGGTTTCTATTGGGAATATTATCAAATCAATACATATAGAACATATTCCTATAAATACCATTTATGGATTGAATAGCAATATTACTTTTACTATAGATATTATGAGTGATATTGATATAAAAAAAGCTACTATTTTTTATAAATATAGCGAAGAAGCAGAATTTAAATCGAGAGATTTTGATGATTTAAACAAATTAGAAGAAACAACTATTAATGCTTATAAAGGGAATGTCATTATAACTGATTCAGAGTTAAATAAAATTGGTGATTTTGAATATTATATAGAGGTTGAAGATGAAACTGGATTAAAGCATATATGGAACCTTAAAAATGCATCTAATCCTCAAAAAGTGGCTATCATTTCTGATTTGGGAGAAATTATTATAACTCCTGAAGGAGGCGTTTATCCATTATATGGTACAAATGGGAATATTTTATTATCTCTAAACGTTCCTAGTGATGCTGTATCAACACCAACAAAAGTTACAATAACCCAAAAAGAACTTTCTAGCGATAAATATTTTAATGGGAATAATCCAGCAGTAGCATATGAATTTTTACCATCTTTAGAATTTAAAAAACCAATAATAATGGATTTTAGATATCTTGATGCTAATAATGACAACAAAGTGGATAACCTAGATAGAGAAGTTGATTCAGCAGATAATTTGAGAGCTTACTTATTAGAAGGCGATAAATGGGAGCTCATCGGCGGGAAGATAGATAAATTAGAAAAAAACGTATCTTTCAAAACTACTCATTTATCAGTCTATGCTTTGTTTTATACGAAATTAGATAAAGCAGCATATAGACCTAAATATAGAATTTTTACTCCAAATGGGGATGGAATTAATGACAAAATTTTATTCAATAATTTAGATAATGAAAAATTAACCTTAAAGTTTTTTGATATAAATGGTAGAAAAGTTAGAGAATTAAAAGAAGCTCCATATGAATGGAATGGAAGAGATGCTTCCGGAAGATTAGTAGAGTCTGGACTATATATATATCAGTTTAAAGTAAAAATTGATGAAAAAGATCAATATGTAAATGGAACCGTTGCATTAGCGAAATAAAAAATGTAATAAGGATAACAAATTATGATTATATTAAACAAAATAACAAAAAAAATATCAATTTTCATGCTAGTTTTATTATTTTTTATATCTTCAATATTCGCTGCTTTTAATAGTGATAGATATAAATCCCAAAATACTAGGGCTAGAGGATTAGGAAACTCTTATACAGCTTTATCTACTGATAGTGGAGCATTACTATATAATTTGGGAGGATTAGGAAAGATTAATTATTATGATCTTTATTTTTTATATACAGATTTATTTGCTGATTTAGAAGGAGTTAATATATATTCAGGATATGCATCTTTTATATTACCAACAGAAAAAATAGGAACTTTTGGAATAAGCTATAATACTTTCAAAGGTGATTCCATATATTATGAAGATATAGTTACTTTAGGATATGGTAAAGAAATATTAAAAAATTTTAATGCTGGTATAGGCTTATCTTTTTTAAAACATGGATATGAAGTAGAATATGGGAATAATATAAAAGACAAAGATCCTGTTTTTGAAGATAGTACTTCTGCTGATAATTATGGACTTAGTTTTGGTGTTTTATATGATTACAATCAGTATTTCTCTTTTGGTTTTTCTGCTAATAATATCAATAAACCCGATGTTGGATTAAAAGATGAAGACATAGTGCCGAGTGACTATAGATTTGGAGTAGCTTTCAAGTACAATAGCTTTATTATACCAATAGATATTGCTTATAGAGATCAAGAATGGGGTTCAACTAGCGATAATAAATGGACAAAATCTATAGGTTTGGAAAAATGGTTTTCTGAAATGTTTGCAGCTAGAGTAGGATTTAACGATTATGAAGTTTCACTAGGTGTTTCTTTAATAAAACCAAAAATTTTTAAAAATATAGATACTGGAATAGAATATTCGCTATCTTTACCAATGGAGTTGCAAGATACATTAGGGACTCATCAAGTATCTTTATTTTTTAGATTTGGGAACGTCAAAAATTTTGATAAAGAAAGTAAAGTTATTTTTTATGACTATTCAGAATTACATCCAAAGTTTAGAATTGTACAAGGTATATCATTGAATAATGAAAGTTCAAGCGAATTATTGTTTGATGATATTTCCATATATAAGTTTGATACTATTTTGAATAATCAATCTGCATATGATCAATCAATGGAATTGGCAAAAAAATTGTCCTATTTAATAAGAACGGAATATATTCAAGAAAAAGATTTAAAAATAGAAAAAGATAATGATCAACTTTTTGTAAATATAAAGAATATTTTAAAAATTCCTGTAAATAATAATATAAACTCAAATCTTGATTCATCAAATACTTTAGATCAAAATAAAGAGATTTCTAATGCAGAAGAAGTAAAAGGCGCAAATGTACTTAATTCATCAAATACAATAATAAATGAGGACCCTTCTAATCTTGATTTAAACGCAAATAACGCTACGAGTAATAGTCTAATTAGAGTAGAAGTCGAAGCAAATGTACTTTTAAACAAATTAAAAAAGATTTTATTAATAAAAGAAAATGAAAGCGCTAATATTCTACAAAAAAATATTGGAAAATATTTGAAGGTAAGACAAGCCTTTACTTCTGCAAGAGAGGTTGCAGTTATATACTTGAAAGACATTCAAATCTTTACAATTTATGATAAAGGAAAATATGCATCAGTATTTAGTAATGCTGTAGAATTTGCAAATAATATCAATAAATTTTTAGGATTTAAAGATAAATCTCTAATAAATGTTCATCAAGAAAAAGTATATGGCCAATATACGATATTTGTAAATCGTCAGCCATTATTAACGATCAATAAAGAAGCTGAATTTTTGGATGTAGACATCGATAAATTTGTACAATACTATATAGCAAAGTTGACTGCTATTTTTACTAAATTTAATGATTGAGTGATGGAAGAATATAATTTTTCTCACTTTAACGATATCATAAGACATTTAAAAAATAAAAATATTGGTATTATACCGACAGAAACAACATATGGTATTTGTGGTATAGCAATGCCTCTTGACTTAGAAGTAAGAAATAAGATTTATGATATAAAAAAAAGAAATTTTTCAAAAAATTTAGTATTACAAATAAGCCAAGATTTTGATATTTTAAAAATAGTTGGCGAGATAAATAGCGTTGCTAAAAAATTAATGGATAACTTTTTTCCTGGTCCTCTAACTTTGGTTTTCAAAGCTTCTGATGAGTTTATAATAAATTATTCATGGAATATTGATACAGTAGCAATTAGAATACCAAATCATAAATTTTTACTAAATCTTTTAAAGGCAGTAAAAATGCCTGTCTTTGTAACATCTGCAAACATTTCTGGAGAAAAAGTAAATAATAATTTTGATTATTTAAAAAATAAGTTTATTAATAAAATAGATTTTATTGTTAGAAATGATAAAAGTTTAAATGAAAATTTACCTTCAACAATTATTGATGTCTGTGATAAAAAAATAAAAATTTTAAGACATGGTAGCATATCGGAGTATGATATTATGAAAACAATTAATAATTAGGATTTTTTTATGTTTGATATTCAATCTAAAGTATTTTATGATAAAGATGATACCAACCAAAAAAAAAGATTTTTTATAATTGATGGCAATGCATACATTTATAAAGCATATTATGCCATAACGACAAATCTAAAAACTTCTAAGGAAATTCCAATTAATGCAGTTTATGGTTTTTTTAACACTATTTTTAGTTTATTTAAGCAATATATTTTGAATTCAAAAAATTATGAAAATAATTATGTCTGTATATGTTTTGATTCAAAAAAAAAAGTTTTTAGAAATGAGCTATATCCAGAATATAAAGCTAATCGAAAAAAAATGCCAGAAGATCTTGTAGTACAAATCCCAATATTAAAAAAAATTTTAAAAAAAATGAATTTCCAGTTTTTTGAAGCGGATGGTTTTGAAGCGGACGATATTATTGCAACAATAGTGAATGATATTAAAACAGATGAAAATAATCAAAAATATTATGGAAATTGTGAAATTTTTATAGTAACTTGCGATAAAGATTTGACGCAATTGATTGATCGTAATGTGAAAATTTTACCTTTTCCAAAAGATACTATTGACATAGAATCTTTTAAATATAAGTATGGTTTTACAGCGGATAAAATGCTAGATTTTTTGACTATTACGGGTGATTCATCCGATAATATTCCTGGGATTAGCGGAATAGGCGAAAAGGGAGCTAAATATCTTATTAATAAATATAAAAGTCTAGATTATATCTTAGATAATATAGATGAATTAGAAAATAAGTATAAAAAAAAGTTTGATGATAATCTAGAAACAATAAAAATAAGTAGGAAATTATTACAACTTACAAAAGATATTAAAATTGATCTTGATATAAACTTATTAAATTTTGTAAAACTTTTTATGGATAATAATCTTAAAGAAGTTATAAACGCATTTAAGGAGATAGAAAGTTTTTCATTAATTAAAAAATTTGAAGAGATTTGGGAAAAAGTTAAATATGACATAGATATAAATTCAGACAAAGACAAAGAAAAAGATCAAGAATTAGAAATTGATTTGTTTGGAAAGGATAAGGTAGAAAAATTAAAATTTAATTTGAAGATGGCAGATTCAACAAATATTTTAGAAGAGTTATATTTAATAGATGTTATAGATGATATAAAATTTGAAAAAATAGTTATATCTTTTTTAAATGATATGAAAACGATTATCTTATATGATCCAATAAATCCGCAAAAATTGTATAAACTAAATCCCGAAGATGTTTATTTTTATAAACACAAAATTATTGATATTTTCAAAAATTTTTGTAATCCAAACTTGGGTTTAAATAATATAACAATTTACACAGATAATGCCAAATATTTTTATAAATTTTTTAAAGAATTAGAACTTCGCTCATCAAAAATAGAAAATATAAATGTTAATTGCTTTGATGTTTTATTAGCTGGTTATATTTTAGATTCTTCTATTCAAAATGTAGAAAAATTGTTCCAAAAATTTGATAAAGAAATTATGAAAATTTCTGCAACTAATTTTTCAAATTACATTCAAAAAATATATTTTTTGTCTCAAATTTTGGAAGCAAAATTAAAAAAAGAAGGATTATTAGATGCTTATAATAATATAGAATTAAAATTTTGTGAAGTTTTAGCTGATATTGAAAACCGTGGGTTGCTTTTGGATGTAAATTATTTAATTGGCTTTCGTAATAATATGAATTCTGTTTTGAATAAAATTGCTACAGAAGTTATTGATGAAGTTGGTATTAATTTTAATTTGAATTCTCCAAAACAAGTTTCTAATATATTATTTAATAAAATGAATTTAAAAATGTCTAGTGTTTTTCAAAGACAAAATAAGAATCTATCTACTTCCGAAGAAGTATTACAAGATTTGATGGAGAATAATAATAATAATTTGCCAGAAAAATTACTGCAATATAGAGAAACATTGAAACTTTTAAATACTTATATAAATCCTTTGTTGGAAATGGTTGATTTAGATTCTAAAATAAAAACAAATTTTAACTTTACTTCTACATCAACTGGGAGATTATCATCTACAAAACCAAATTTACAAAACATTCCTATTCATTCGCAAAATGGGAATGATTTGAGAAAGGCTTTTATTCCAAAAACCAATTTTTCTTTGGTTTCGTTTGATTATTCTCAAATAGATTTGGCGGTTATGGCGCATTTTTCACAAGATCCTAATATGTGTGAAATTTTTTTGAAAGGCGAAGATATACATAGTTGGACTGCAGCTAAAATTTTTAAAAAATCTGAAAAAGATGAAATAAAAAAGTGCGAAAGATATATCGCTAAACGAATAAATTTTGGAATAATATATGGTATGTCAAGTTTTGGATTGTCGAGGGATTTGAAAATTACTTTGAAAGAAGCAAAAGATTTTATAGATTTATATTTTAAAGCTTATCCACGAGTGAAAAAATATATAAAAGATACAATTTCATCTGCCAAAAAGAATGGTTTTGTAAAAACAATTTTGGGAAGGAAAAGGTTTATAGATGAAATAAATAGCAAAAGTATAAAAATAAAAAAATTTGGGGAAAGAATCGCCGTCAACACCATTATTCAAGGATCTTCAAGCGATATAATAAAGATGGCTATGAATAATATTTTTGATTTATACAAATATGACGACGATATAAAAATGTTATTGCAAATACATGATGAAGTTTTGTTTGAAATCAATGATAAAAAATTAGGCAAAAATATTCCTATTATAAAAAAAAGTATGGAAAATGTTATAAAATTAAAAATTCCATTGAGAGTTAATGTTAAAAAAGGAAAAAACTGGCGAGATATGAAAAATCTATAAAAAAATTAATAAATAGAAAAACGAATATTTGCCTAATGATGAATATGGGAGGTTTTGTGCTTTTTAAAGATATTATTTTTGGAATAATTGGAGGACTTGGATTATTTATTTTTGGCATGAAATATCTATCAGAGGGTTTGCAAAAAATTGCTAGCAATAAAATTAAAAATATTATGGCAAAAGTTACTAATAATAATTTCATAGGAGTTTTATTGGGAACTTTTGTAACAACTATAATTCAATCAAGCAGTGTCACTACGGTTATTTTGATTGGTTTTATAAATTCTGGAATTTTGACTTTTTTGCAAAGCGCGAGTATTGTTTTAGGGGCAAATATTGGAACTACTATAACTGCTCAAATAATAGCTTTTAATATATCAGTTTATTCTTTACCAATGGTTGGTATTGGAATATTTTTAATGCTTTTCTTTAAAAAAGAAAAAATAAAAATTATTGGGCAGATTATATTTTCTACTGGTATGATCTTTTTGGGATTAGAAATAATGTCACAAGTCTTAAAACCATTTAGAGACATTCCACAAATAATGAAATTTTTTGTTATATTGAGCAAAAGTCCTTTGTTATGTATATTTTGCGGTTTTTTTTTCACAATTATAATTCAATCAAGCAGCGCATCTATTGGCACATTGATCGCTCTTGCATCCAGTGAACTTATAGGATTTGAATCTGCGCTTTATATTTTATTGGGAGACAATATTGGAACGACTATTACTGCTTGGATTGCTAGTATAGGCGGAAGAACTAGCGCAAAAAGATTAGCGACTTTTCATTCGTTTTTTAACGTTATTGGAGCAATTTATTTCACTTTTTTGATAACATCTGGGTTTTATAGTAAATTTATTGATTATATGACACCTGGTGATTTCTCTGGAAAGTCAATCGCTAGATATATTGCAAATGCGCATACTTTTTTTAATATTATAAACACAATGATATTCCTTCCATTTATAAATTTTTTTGTTCGTGTTATAGAAAAATTAATTCCAGAAAAAGAAAACGAGTATTTATCAAATTCTGTAAAATATTTACAAGATAGTTTATTAGAAACCCCAGAATTTGCTTTTGAAAATGCAAAAAAAGAGATTTCTGAAATGGCAAAAATGTCAAATAATATTTTGAAATTGATCTTTGAAGGATTTTTAGATAAAGATGTTGATAAAATAAAAAAAGTTTTTATTATTGAAGATGAAATAGATAAACTACAACATGACATAACTTTATATTTATCAAAAATTGTTAATGTCTCTAATGAAATATCAAGTTCTTTGCCAGTTTTAATTCATTCTATAAATGATATAGAAAGAATTTCAGACCATGCTGTTAATATTGCTGAAATTTCAGAAAAAATGCTAGATTTGAATATTACGTTTTCTGCTGAAGCTCTTGATGATCTCAAGCAAGTTTTTGAAGTTATTTCAAAGATGTCATATCTCACAGATAATGTTTTTGAATATTATACTACAAAAGATCTTCATAAATTAAATGAAATTAACGAGATTTTGGATCTAGAGAAAAAAATGAATACCTACCAAAAAGAATTTTTTGATAACATCTGGGTTTTATAGTAAA
>JAIRLV010000265.1 GCA_031259185.1 Elusimicrobiota bacterium
CTGATTCAACCATAAACATAGATTCAAAAATTTCTTTTTTTTGTAAAACATTTTCTCCAATTACACCAATTATAGTAGCAGTAGCACCTTCAGAAATATGCGGCTCAAAACCGAATTCCTTGATTTTATCAATTATATGTTTAATTCCTTCTTCAGTGGTTCCTTTTTTTAAAGTTAAAAACATTTTTTTATATCTCCCTTTATATTTTCTTTAATTTATATTTTAATTTTTAGCGTATAATTTTCAATTGCTTCAGTATATCATTAAAATGTTTAACGCAATTTTTATTGTTTTTCATTTCCAAAAACTTTATATTTAAATTTTTTAGTTGATTTTTATTTTGTTCACTCAAAGTATCAGCAACAAAAATATCTGTATCTCTTGCAATAACAGCATCTGCACTTTCAGGATTACCTCGTCCCATTAATTTTACTTCTACCTTGTAAACTTTGCTATTTTCACTTATAAGTTTATAATCAACTTCTCTATCAAAATTTTTATTTTTATTTTTATCTTTTCTAAAAGTTTTATTGTCAATTCTATCTTTGAACTTTACATAATTCGCACAATTTGTCAATTAATGGTTTTTCAACTTGCTTTCCAATAGAACTCCATGCTCCACCTCGCAGAGCGATTTTTTTTGTAGCAAGAGCATTTATAACTAATAAACTTTCGGTTAATGTTAATTCTACATTTACAGATTTATAACTAATTTTTATAATTATATCTAAACCATTTTTATTATCTTCTTCTAAATTTGAAATTAATTTTGCTAAATATTAAAAATTAGAATTTGCAACATCTAATACAACCTCTTTTGTAGCACTACTGTAAATATTAGTTATAGTTTTTTTGTTTATACCAGAATTTATTGAGCTTTCTTCAATACTTAAATTTTCTGCATTTATAAAATTATCTTTATACCATTTTAAATCTAAATCTTTATCATTTATTTTTGTTTCAATTATTTTCTTAAAAAAATCTAAAACGAAATCAAAAAACTCAATATTTATAGCGTTTACAATTTCTTGTCTATAATCTTCTCCTTTTATCAATCTATTTACTGTGTTTTCTATAATTTTATCTTTAAAGGTTGTCATACTTATCCTTTAATAATTTTACATATTCTTCGTTTTTTTCACCTAAAACTGGAATTCTGTTCTTTTTTTTCGCTACCTTGCCAAAAGTTCCAGAGCCAGCAAAAGGATCTAAAACCACGTCATTTTCAAAAGAATAATATTTTAGAACTTCTTCGCACAATTCTTCTGGAAAAACTGCTGGATGATTTTTATCATTTTTAGGATTTATATACCAGCAATTAGTAGAATTGAATTTTGCATTTTTATCTATTTTAAAATTTTTATATTTTAAAATATTTTTATCTAATAGAAAAGGAACGTTCTTTCTATATACTAATAAACTCTCAGTTATACAATTTGGTTTATAAGATAATGGCTTTTTTGTTTGCTGATACCCGCCAACTCTATTTTTAACAGTTGCTTCAGGTTTTATCCATATTATTTCATCAACAAAATAAAAACCTGATTTTGTTAATATATTATGAAAATCAAAATGAATTGGGTATCTAATACTTTCAAATTCTCTGCCAGATCGTTTGCTAATTACTGGAGATACATTTATTACAATAAATCGTCCATCCTCTAATATTCTATTGCATTCTAACAATATTCTATACATCTTATCAAGATAATCATTATAAGATTTATAATTTGTATATTCTCTTGCATTATAATAAGGAGGTGAAGTAAAAATAAAATTTATTTCTTGTTCATTTATTTTTTTTAATGTTTTTTCACTATCACCTATAAGCAAAGTTGGTTTTGTTATAGTTTTTATAATTTGTTTCTTTTGTTTATCTTTATTATCATAAAAATATTTCATTTTATATAACATTTCATTTTTATAATAATCTAAAAACTTTTTACCTAATTCTTGAAATTTCGGCATATCATTTTTATATAAAATTGTTCTATACATTTGATAGACTATTTCCATGGAAATTTCTTTAAAACCTTCATTTAAAATAAAATTATATATTGTTTTCTCATTATCTTGTCGCCCTATTGAAGAAACTATTTCTCTTTTTATATCAATTGATAAATTTTTTTTATAAATCTAATAATAAATTCAAATTCTTTTCATTTTTCTCTTTTCCTAATAATTTTATATATTCAAGCGAAATATTGCTTTGTTTATCAATATTATTGAAAGTGGGAGAATAAGTAGTTCTTATTTCAAAAATGTCAATATCAAGGATAGAATCATCAATATTACTTTTTATATTTATTTGTTTAGCTGGCATTTATTTGCACCTCTCTATAATTTCTCTACTATAAACAAATCTTGATTAGCATCTACTGCTTCTTTATCTTTAACCAATGATTTAAGAATTTTACATTTAAAACTGGCTTTTATTTCGTTCATAACTTTCATTGCCTCAATAATACATATTGTATCTCCTTCCATAACTAGCTCTCCTACGCTTACAAAAGCTGATGAATCAGATTTCGGTCTTGCATAAAATATCCCTGCAATTGGAGAAATAATACTTTCTTTTTTTTCACTATTTATATCATTTGCATTCGATTTATCTATTATTTGATTTTCTTTGTTTGAATTATTATTATTTATATCATTGTCATAAAAAGCATAATTTCGGTTATTTGGCATATATGTATAGTGATTATTTCGTATAGAAGGAGAATCGTCGCAAAATTTTTTTATTGAAATATAATGATTTGCTTCATTCAATTCAAATTCTACCACATTTCTAGCTTTCATAAGTTTATCTAAAACTAATATTTCTTCTTCTGTCGTAATAGGTCTACTTAACGGTTCGTTATTTTTTATTTTTATAGGATTCTGACGATATTTAAAATACTCTATAGCAAGTTCTGGGAATATAGCATATGTTATATAATCTGTTTCGTCTTCTATTTCTATTAACTTTTCTGCCAAAGCTTTTTTTATATTTGTAAGTTTTGGCATAAATTTGAATGTCCTATAATTATGGTTTACGATACCATAGTCTGTATTAATTATATCCAAAAGTTCCTCACTAATTGGATTAATAGGTCTTCCATAAAAACCTTTTACAAAATCTTTTATTTCGTTTGGAATCAATTTATACCTTTTTTCCATCAAAACATTATAAACCGACTGCGCTATAACTAGTTGGCTTATAGGGATTATCAAAGGAGGAAAACCTAAATCTTTTCTTACATTAACAATTTCATCTAATACTTTTGGTAATTTATTCAAAATATTTCGCTTTTTCAATTGTTCATATAAAAAAGTAAATGAACCTCTCGTTAATTGATGTTCAAATGAATTTTGTAAATTAATTGGCAAAAAATTTTTATTCAAATCTTTTTGATAAGATCGTTCTATTAATTTTTTTGAAACAGAAGCTATTTTTTCTTTATTAATACCAAAATCTATTTGCTTTTTCTCTATTTCATTTTCAAAAATTTTTAAAATATTTTCTATAGGAGGTTGAGAAGCTGGAAAAGAAACTGGAATAAAACTACAATCAATTCCCGTAATACCAGCTTTTATAGCTTCATAATATGTCAAAATAACAAAATCATTTATTAAATGGCAATGCAACCCAAGCGGTAATTCTATCTCCTTTTTAATTCTCTTTATCAATTCAACTACAACTTTTGGCAATAAGATTCCAGCAGGATCTTTTATTATTATTCTGTCAACTCCTTCTTCTTTCAAAATCTTTGCATATTTGACATAAAAATCAATATCGTAATTTGGAGCAATTGTATAACACATCACACCGTGAACGCAAATTTTATTATTTTTTGCTAATTTTATAATATGTTTAATATTGTCTATGTCATTTAAAGGATCAAAAACTCGCATAATAGATACTCCGATATCAAAAGATGATTTTAAAAATTTTTCAATTATTTCATCAGAACAAGGCTTATATCCAACTAAATTTTTCCCTCTAATTACCATTTGTAAAGGAGTTTTTTTCACATTTTTTTTTATTAACTTCAGTTTATCCCAAGGATTTTCATTCCAAAATTTTAAAGAACTTTCAAAAGTCCCGCCTCCCCAAACTTCTAACGCTTCGAAACCACACTCGTCAACTTCTGCTAAAAAATATGTTATTTCATCTAATTCAAAATGTTCTCCCCAAATGGATTGTTGAGAATCTCTTAATGTGGTATCTGTTATTTTTATAATATCTTTTTTCATAATTTATTTTTGTCTCCCATTTATATTTTTATAAGCATCTATAAATTTATATACGTTGT
>JAIRLV010000016.1 GCA_031259185.1 Elusimicrobiota bacterium
ATTGATAGGAAATACTGGGCTCAGTACAGGTCCGCATTTACATTATGAAGTCAGATATAACCAAAAAAATCAAAATCCAATGAAATTTATTTTACAAAAGGAATCGTGAAAGTCATAAATAATAAAGTTTTAAATTATAAATTTTACAAATAAATTATTTCATTTAATTATAATTTTTTTCAAAATTTATTCTAAAATTAATTAAAAAAATAAGGAGATATTTTTATGTCTTTTGGGAATAATGATAAAAAAATTTTAGAAAAAGTTGAAACGTATATAGCAAATGATGTTGTTATAAATGGATCTTTAAATTCAAAAACAGGTTCTTTAAGAATAGATGGTGAGGTTAATGGTGAATTTATAAAAGCAAAAGGTGTTATTATTGGAGAAAAAGCTAAAATTACTGGGAATATAGAGGCTGATATGGTTATTATAGCTGGTGAAGTTAAAGGAAATGTTTTAGCAGTTAAAAAATTAGAAGTATTAGAAAAAGCTAAGATTACTGGCAACTTGATATCTCCAGTAATTTCTATCATGGAAGGCTCTGTTTTTGAAGGAAACTGTAAAATGTTAAATACTGAACAAAAAGATAATTCAAAAAAATGAAAAAAAATTTAATCTAGGATAAAAATTTATGTCAATGATGAAATTTTTTAGAAATAATATAAAAGCTATTTTTATAATTTTAATACTTTGCTTGATTGTTGGATTGTTTGCAGGAATTGGTTCTTATATATTTATGGAAAAAAAGAATATTATTCTCAGTATAAATGGAAAGAAAATTAATCTTGAAACTTTTCAAAAATTGAAAAATAATTATATTTATCAACTTAAGCAAGAAAACCCAAATGAAGAAATTGATGAAAAAAAAGTGGAGCAAGAAATAATTAATATGCTTGTTCAAGAAAGCATTTTTTTACAAAAGGCAGAAGCAATTGGCGAAGTCGTTTCAAATAGGGAAATCATGGAGCTTGTAATGAGATATCCAATTTTTCAGAAAAATGAAAGGTTTGACATAAATACTTACTATGAAACAGTCCGTTTTGTTTTGAAGCAGTCTCCTGATAAATTTGAAAAAACGCTTGCCGAAAAAATAAAAACGGATAAAATTAAACTAGATATAATAAATTTTACAAAAATTTCTGAAAAAGAATTAGAATTTGAATACGATCTCTTTAAATTTAAAAATCAAAATAACATTGAGAACAAAAAAGACCTAGAAATCTCAATTAAAGATTTTGAAAGCAATTTTTTAAACGATAAGAAAACGCGACACTTAAACGATTGGTTTGCAATGAATTTAAATAAATCAGATATAAAAATTACTTTGCCAGAATCTTTAGAATAAAAATTCGCATTTATATTTTTTCTATCATAGAAATATTTTTTTTTAAAATTATTTGATATATTTTTAAAATCCCAAAATATAAAAGTCAAAAAATTTAATTTAATCTTAAAACAATATTTTATAATGAAATTTCTTATTTGCTTGAATAATTTATTATAAATATGCTAAAATATAAAGATATAGATAATAGATTTTTAACAATATAGTACTTTAAAGATAGTCGTATCATAAAAGCGTAGATGAAAATAAATTAATACTCTAAAATATTAACATATACTTGACATCGCCATAAAATAAAACATTCCCATTTTTTCTATAATTAAAGAATATATAAATTTAGGAGACTTTTGATGTGGGACAACAAAAATAACCAGAAATCAGTCTTGGGATTGACTATAGCTGAAAAAATTTTATCTAACCATTCTGGAAAAATTGTTAGAGCTGGTGAATTGACAGTTGCAGATTTAGATTTTGTATTTGGACAAGACGGAACTAGCGGGGTTGTAATTGACTCTTTTAGAGATATGGGAGCGACAAAAGTTTTTGATGCAAAAAAATGCGCTATGATTTTGGATCATAGTTGTCCTAGTCCAATACAAGGAGTCAGCGCTATCCACAAAAAAATTAGAGACTTTGCGAAAAAAACTGGTATAATTTTGCATGACATTGGAGATGGTGTTTGCCATCAATTAATTCCAGAAAGAGGTTATGTTGTATCAGGCGACCTAATAATAGGCGCAGATTCTCATACTTGCACATATGGAGCATTGAATATGTGTTCTACTGGCATGGGCTCTACTGATGTTGCAACTGGAATGATAGCGGGAAAAACTTGGTTTAAAGTCCCAGAAACTATAAAGTTTATATGTAATGGGAAATTACAAAAAGGAGTTTATGCAAAAGATTTGATATTATTTTTAATAGGTCAAGTCAGAGCAGATGGAGCAACTTATAATGCTGTAGAGTATGTTGGGGAAGCTATAAAAGATCTGTCTATAGAATCTAGAATGACGATTTGTAACATGGCGATTGAGATGGGGGCAAAATTTGGCATAATGGAATTTGACGATAAAACAGAAAAATGGATTAGAAATAAAACTAATAGAGATTTTTTACCAGTTGAGTCTGATGATAATGCAAAATATTTTAAAATATTTGAATATGATGTCTCAAAAATAGAACCTCAAATTGCAATGCCTCATAGCGTTGACAATGTTGTGCCAATAAAAGAAGTGTTGGGGACAAAAATTGATGAAGCAGTTTTAGGGACTTGTACGAATGGGAGGATTGAAGATCTAGAAATAGCGGCAAATATTTTAAAAGGTAAAAAAATCAATAAAGACGTTAGATTTATAGTTGCGCCAGCTTCAAGAAATATTTTGTTAGAAGCAATAGAAAAAGGCTATATTCAAACTTTTATAAAAGCAGGTGCAGCAGTTGTAACTCCGGGCTGTGGTCCTTGTGTTGGGACGCATAATGGTGTTCCAGCAGATGGCGAAAATGTCATTTCAACTGCTAATAGAAATTTTAAAGGTAGAATGGGAAATGCTAAAGCTTTTATTCATTTGGCTTCACCAGCTAGCGTGACAGTGGCTGCTATTGAAGGAAAAATCACAGATCCAAGGAATTATATTTAATTTATGAAAATCAACAATGAATTCATTGTAATTTTAATTACAACTAAAAATAATGATGAAGCAAAAAAAATAGCAAAAATTTTATTGACAAAAAATTTGATTGCATGCGCTAATATTATTAACAAAGTTGAATCAATTTATAATTGGAATGAAAAACTTGTAGAAGATTCAGAAAGTTTAATTATTTTAAAGAGCGAAAAAAAGCTTTTTAATAAAATTTCCAAAATTGTTAAAGAAAATCATTCTTATTCTGTACCAGAAATATTAGCTTTACCAATAATTGATGGAGATAATGATTATTTAGCTTGGATAAAAGGTTGTTTAGTTGTTTGAATTTTGAACTTAAATTTTTTTTGTTAATACGTCTAAAAATGAGAACTTAATTTATTATGAAAGATAAAAATATAATTACCATATTGAACGATATTAAATATATAAAAAATATCTATAAAGATTTGATAAAAATTTTGCCATCTTTTGATATTACAGATACAAAAATTTTGCCTTATGGGCTAAAAGCTCATACAAGATCGGTTTCATGGCTAGTAGAACAAGTTATAAACCAACAGACTAAATATAATAAAAAAGTTTTAAATCTTGATGAAGTTGATTTTGATATGCCAGATACTTCTTTACATGATTGTAAAATTATAAAAGATAATAAAACTTATTACATCAATGTAAAAATTAAGATTGATGGAAAAGAAAATAAAAATGACATTTCTGCTGTAGAGAAACTTTATTTTAGTTATCAAAGTAATAAAAATTATAATTTGATTTTTGTTTGTTTTGGTATAAAATTTAGTGATATAACAATTTCTTTTGATAAAAATTATTTAGAAATATTTTCTGCTCAATTTTTGCCAATTTACATAAATCCTAGAAATGATAAAATACAAGCTAAATATAGGCATAACCCAGAAATAAGAACTAGAGAAAATTTTTTAAAATTATTAAAAGAAAAGTCAACGAGTATAAAATTATGACATACAAAAACAAAATATTTAATGAAAATTGCTTAGATGGAGCTATAAAAATACCAGAAAAAGCAATAGATTTGATTATTGCAGATCCGCCTTATTGTTTAGGAAAAGATTATGGTAATAACTCTGATAAAATGCAATCGGAAGAATATTTAAGATGGACTTATAAATGGTTGGACATTTTTATACCAAAATTGAAAGAAGATGGGAGCTTGTATATTTTTCTATCTTGGCGGTATTCGCCAGAAATTTTTACTTATATAAAAAAAAAGATGTTAATGATTAATGAAATAATATGGGATAGACGAGTGCCTAGCATGGGAGGAAGTACTAGAAAATTTTCTTCAGTTCACGATAATATTGGTTTTTTTGTTAATTCAAAAAATTATTATTTTAATTTGGATAAAATAAGAATTCCTTATGATGAAGAAGTAAAAAAAGCAAGGACAAGAACAATTTTTATTGGTAAAAAATGGTTAGAATTAGGATATAATCCAAAAGATTTATGGAGTATTAGTAGGATTCATAGACAAGAAAAAGAACGCGAAAATCATCCTACGCAAAAACCATTGGAAATTATAGATAGATTGATATTAGCAAGTTGCCCAGACAATGGAATTGTATTAGATCCATTTTTAGGTAGCGGAACAACCATAATTTCAGCTATAAAAAATAATGTTAATTATTGTGGATTTGAAATCAATGAAAAATATTTTGAAAATATTGAAAAAAGAATAAAAAATAATTCAAATATGTTTAATTTTAATAATTTTGAGATTGAATGTTCTCTTTGAGTTATTTGTTTTAATTTTAAATTATAAAGAGGTAAAAATATGGCTTTAGAAGGAAATGTACATAGATTTAAAAAGCCAGACGGCAATGATAACGACATAAATACTGATTACATAATTTCTGGAAGATATAAATTTCAATGCGAAGATTATAATGAACTTGCAAAACATATTATGGAGGATTTAGATGCAAACTTTTATACCAAAATCTCAAAAGGTGATTTCATAGTAGCAGGGGAAAATTTTGGCTGTGGCTCGTCAAGAGAACAAGCTCCTATTGTTATTATTCATTCAGGGATTTCTGCCGTGATTGCAAAATCGTTTGCAAGAATATTTTTTAGAAATGCTTTTAACAAAGGCTTACCTCTAATAGAATGCGATACTGATAAAATAGATGCTGGGGATAAATTGCGATTGGATTTAGAAAATGGTATACTAAAAAATACTACAAAAAATCAAGAAATTAAATTCAAACCAATACCAAAACTTATGCTGAAATTATTAAACGACGGTGGACTTATAGAACATTTTAAAAAAAATAAAGGGTTTTTTAATATTTGCGAATAGACTTTTTGAATAAATTTTAGCTGGGAAAATAAAGTAATTCTTAAAAAACATAGTTATAGTTATATATTTATGTAAAAAAAATTGTTTTAATTTTAAATCAATAATTATTAATATTTTTAAAAAATAATCTAAAAACTTTTTAAATATTACTGTATACTATAATGTGGTATGTATTGCAATATATTGTCTATAAAATATTTTATAAATATATTAAAACATCATTAAATTTTATATGCTATTTCAATTTTTCATATTAAAAAAATTTTGATGCAAAAAAAATTAGGAGATTTTATGAAAATTTCAAGGGCATTGATTAGTGTTGCTGACAAAACAGGGTTAGATTTTTTTGTAAAAGAATTAACGAAATTTGGAATTGAAATTATCTCAACTGGCGGAACAAAAAAATATATAGAAAGTCTTGGCATTAATGCAAAAGATATAGCAGATTTCACTGGATTTCCGGAGATATTAGATGGACGAGTAAAAACTTTGCACCCAAAAGTCCACGGTGGAATTTTGGCAAAAAGAAAAAATAAAATTCATCAGGAAAAAATTTTAGAACATAATATCCAATATATCGATATGATTGTCGTAAATTTATATCCATTTATAGATTTATTGAAAAAAGAGGATAAAAATAATGAAAAAATTTCTCAAGAAAATATGATCGAAAATATAGATATTGGCGGTCCTTCTATGTTGAGATCTGCCGCAAAAAATTTTGAAGATGTTGTCGTTATATGTGATCCAAATGATTATAAATTTATCATAAATCAGATGAATATTGAAAAAGATATACCTAAAGAAATAAGAATGTTGCTAAGTGCCAAAGTTTTTGCAAAAACTAGTAATTATGATTACTACATAAATTTGTATTTAGAAAAACAAATAGAAAAAATAAAAAATACAGCACAAAATAATAATTATTTGTTATATAAAAATATTTCTAAAAACTTGAAAAAAGTCTTTGATCTAAGATATGGTGAAAATCCTCATCAAAAAGCTGCTTATTATATTGAAGAAACAGCAAAAGATGTAGCATGGCAACAATTTAATGGGAAAGAATTATCTTATAATAATTTGTTAGATTTAGAAGCGAGCTGGAATATTGTAAATGACATTTCAACAGTTGCGGTAGCTATTGTAAAACATAATAATCCTTGTGGAGTTGGAACAGCTAATACTTTAACCGAAGCTTACAAAAAAGCTTTGGCTACAGATATAGAGAGCGCATATGGAGGAATAGTTGCGGTAAATAGAAAATTGGATAAAACAACTGCCATTGAAATAGATAAAATCTTTACTGAATGTATCATCGCTCCAAGTTATGAAGCAGATGCGATTGAAATTTTAAAAAGAAAAAAAAACTTGAGAATAATTGAATTAAATAAAAATTTTTATGATAAAAAAGAAAACTCATTTAATGATAATCTAGAATATAAAAAAGTTTTTGATGGATTTTTAATTCAAGAAAAAGATAATAGTATTAATACTGCTCAAAATAAAATTGTAACTAATAGGGCGCCTGATGATAAGGAAATAGCAGATTTAGATCTTGCTTGGATAGTATGTAAACATGTAAAATCAAATGCAATAGTTTTAGCAAAAGAAGGAGCAATTATTGGAATCGGCGCCGGACAAATGAGTAGACTAGATTCGGTAAAAATTTCAATATCAAAGGCAAAAAAGGCTGGATTTGATATCAAAGGTTCTGTTATAGCCTCGGATGCGTTTTTTCCATTCAAAGATTCAATTGAAGTAATTGCAAAATATGGAGTTTCAGCAATAATCCAACCAGGAGGATCAATAAGAGATCCGGAAGTTATAAATGCTTGTAACGAAAATAATATGAGCATGATTTTTACGTATCAAAGACATTTTAGACATTAGATGATATTTATCTGAGTATTTTAGTGATTACAAAAATTTTAATTTATAATTTAATTTTTAAGGAACTCTTTTTATTTTAAAAAAATTTTTTTTATAAAAAACTTAAATGTTTAAATATAGTTAGGTATTGTAAAAATTTTTTATTGTTAAAATATATTCTTTTTTAGCGCTCGTAGCTCAGCTGGATAGAGTAACTGACTACGAATCAGTTGGTCGTGCGTTCGAATCGCACCGAGCGCAACTTTATCAATTCTCTCAAAAATCAAAAAATCAGACTTTTCGTGTAATAAATAGCATAAAAAAGAAAAAAAAAGAAATAACTTGAAACGATTGGAATATATATTTTTGCTACCGTTTTTAC
>JAIRLV010000031.1 GCA_031259185.1 Elusimicrobiota bacterium
CCTTTAGCCATTTTTTCTGTCTTATTAATAGGTCTTGGTGGATTCTTGTTTTTAAAGTGGCAATTATTAAAAAAATCTAATTTAGAAAAAGCAGAATTTTTTGCCAAACTTCCATTTATTGGTGAATTTTATATCTTGCAAATAACAAGTTATTTAAGTCGTGAATGGGGACTATTTTTCGAACAAGGAATGGAATTAAGTAATATTTTAACCGTCATGCAATCATTAGAAAAATCTCATTTAATGAAAGAATTGGCCCAAAAATTAGAAAACGGTTTACAACAAGGAATCAATTTTACTTCACAAATTCAACAATTTAACTTTGTAATGGAAGAATTTAGCATGATGATCAGACAAGCTGAGTTAAATTTTAGTTTAGGAAAAGAGCTGATTTTTTATGGAGACAACTGCGCTGAGACTTTATTTAAAAAAATAGAAGAAAAAATGCAATGGTTACAGCCAATCGTTTTTTTGTTTGTTGGGGGCATGATTGTTTTGGTGTACATATCGATGTTGTTGCCAATGTATCAAAATATAGGAGGGATTGCAAAGTGAAAAAATTAAAAAAAGAAATTCCTGGTTTTACTTTAGTAGAAACGTTTATTGTCTTGCTTATCTTATCTATTTTAATCCTTATTATGGTTCCTAATTTAATGCAACACAAAGACTTTGCTGAACAAAAAAGTGATGAAGCTCTTGTTCATGTCGTGGAATCACAAATGACCATGTATGAACTAGAAAAAGCTGCGAGTAAAAAACCATCTCTTCAAGAATTGATGGATGTTGGCTTTATTACTAAAGATCAAAAGGAAAAATACGAGCGGATTACAAAAAAGGGACAATGATCAGAAAAAAACAAGTAAAAAAATTAGCAGGATTCACTCTTTTAGAATTACTTATTGCCTTATCAATTACTCTACCTATTATTTGTTTTACAATCAGTGGTCTGACAAAGTATCGGCAATATTTAGAATGGCAAAGAACGCTTTGCTTATTTGAAAAAAGTATGATGAGTTGGCAAGAAAAAGCCCTTAGTTCAAATCAGGTCGTAAAAATTCAATTTATTCCTACGAAAAATTGTTTTAAAGCCTATTTTCTGACAAAAAAATCCAAAGAAATTGGTCGTTGTCAATTGCCAAAAGAAATAAAATACACAGCAGAAGGAAAGCAATTGTTGCAATTTAATGAACGGGGGCACTTTTCGCATCTTTTTAAAATTCATTTTCACAACTCATCTATTTAATAAATACCAAAGTTATTCACTACTAATTGGTGGGAGGTTATGGAAGAGTCATGAAAAATTCCAAACAGACTTTTAAAGGATTTGTTTTGTTTGAAACATTAATTTCGTTATTAATCATCACTCTTTTGACAACACCAGTGCTTTCATGGATTTTAAATATTGAAAAATTAATGGAAAAAGAGCATCAAAAACTTGTTGAAGCACATAATGCTAGAAAAAGCTTATTATTAAAAACTGATATTGGTCAAGCAAAACTTGTAAAAAATGCGCAAGATAAGATTATCGGCGTACGTTTTATAGACAAAGAAGTGAAATTACTTGAGTAAAAAAATAAAAGGGTTCGCCATCTTTGAAGCATTACTGTCATTATTTATTTTATCGCAATTTGTTATGCTATTTTTTCTAATATTTAAAAATATAAATATTTGGAGTACAAAATACTTATATACACGAGACATAGATTATTACAGTAGCCTATCCCTCCTAGAAAAAGAAATCAATGATGGCAACGAAATAAGATGGCAAAATGAACATCATTTTATGATTTTAAAAAAGCAAGGCTTAGAATTTAAGGTCATAGAATTTTTTCCAAAGGCAAAAGAGATAAGAATAAAAAGAAATGGACACGGCTATCAACCACTTTTACGAGATGTTACATATTGCTCATTTCAAAAGGAGAATGAACGATTATTAAAAATATGTATGCGTTTTATTGATGATAGTAGGGAATATTTTGATATTTTATTACTTCCTAAGGAGTGAGCTGAATGAGAAAAAAATTAAAAGGCCATGCCCTACTTAGCGCACTTTTTTTGCTACTGCTTATCACTAGTTTATGGAATTACATCTATTCAGATTATGAGCAATATAACTCTTTTAGAAAAAATAATGAGCAACAATTAATTGCATATATGATGGTTCTAATTCTTTGTGAAAATGGATTTGAAACAAAGAAAGATCAAATCTTTTATTTTAATACGGGGAAAATTTTGACTTTCCATAAAAAAGAAACAATAGCTTGTAAAGTAATTTTAGATAATCAAAAAATTTTTCAAATAGAGATTGGAAAAAACGGGCTACTTAATTCCTGAATTCCTGACATTTTGAGAATATTTCAGGAGAACTTTAAAGCTTTTTTATTTATTTTTTCTTTCTTTAACATAAAATAAGGATGAGGTGATTAAATTATGTTGCAACAATACAAACATATTTTGGTAGCTATTGATGGTTCTAAAGAAGCCAAAAAAGCTTTTAACAAAGCTATAGATGTTAGTAAACGAAAT
>JAIRLV010000050.1 GCA_031259185.1 Elusimicrobiota bacterium
ATTTCAATTTAGAAGGAGTTCAATTTCATCCAGAGTCCATTTTAACAAAAAATGGGAAAAAACTTTTACAGAATTTTTTAGAAAATAAAAGAGTAGGATATTTATTCAAAAATTTGCTAAACAAAGTTGTGAATAACGAAAATTTGAATAAAGATGAAGCCGAGAGTGCTATGCAAATGATTATGAATGGAGAACTTACTCCGTCACAAATCGGCAGTTTTTTGGCAACCATGAGATTTAAAGGCGAGACAATTGAAGAATTAGTTGGTTTTACAAAAGTGATGAGACAAAAGGCTGAAAAAGTAGATTTACGTGATTGTGAAAAAGCGCTTGATACTTGTGGAACAGGAGGAGATAATAGAAATACTTTTAATATATCTACTGTTTCGTCAATTGTAGCGGCAAGTTGTGGTGCATGTATTGCTAAACACGGAAATCGTGGATTATCAGGAAAATCTGGAAGTTCTGATTTATTGAAGGGGTTGGGAATAGATATAAATTTAAATAAAGAACAAGTTGCAAAAAATATAAAAGAATTAGGTTTTGGCTTTATGTTTGCGCCAAATTATCACAAATCTACAAGATTTGTTGCAGATAGTAGACGAGAAATTGGAGTCAGAACTTTTTTTAATCTTCTAGGTCCACTTTCAAATCCAGCTGATGTGAAATATCAAATAATGGGAGTTTATGAGCAAAGCTTGGCAGAAATTATTGCCCAAGTTTTAGGGGACTTGGGAGCAAAAAGAGTTTTTGTTATCTGTGCTGATGACGGAATGGATGAAATTAGTTTGTGTAGCAAAACAAAAATTTCTGAATATTCAAGTATTGATAAAAAAGTGAAAACTTTTTATTTAGATCCGAGAGATTATGGTTTTAAATTTTGCGATTTAAATGATCTACAGGTAATAGATATAGATGATAGTATTAATAAAGTTTTAGCAATTTTGGAAGGTGAAATTGGTCCAAGGAAAGATGCGGTGGTGTTAAACGCAGCATTAATATTAGAGGTTGTTGGAATTGCCAAAGATTTTGAGGAAGGAATAAAACTTTCAAAAATTGCAATAGAATCTGGAAAGGCATATAGAAAGTTACAAGAGTTAAAATTATAAATAAAAGTGTAATTTTAAAAAAAATAAATGAGAAAATTTATGAAATGTCCTTTTTGCGATTCTATTGATAGTATAGTTATAGATTCAAGACCTGTTGATAATTATTCTGAAGTAAGGCGTAGAAGAGCTTGTGAAAAGTGTGGGAAAAGATATACCACATATGAAAGAATAGAATTGGTGCCAATAGTTGTACTAAAAAAAGATAATACAAAAGAAAGCTTTGACAGAGATAAAGTGAAAAAAGGAATTTTGACTGCTTGTAGAAAAAGACCAGTTCCATTAGAAGAAATAGAAAAAATAGTTAATTCTATAGAATATGAATTACAGGAAAATTTGAATGAAGTTCCTTCTCAAGTTATTGGGAATAAAATTATGGAAAAATTGAAAAAAATTGATGAAATCGCTTATATTCGTTTTGTGTCAGTTTATAAAGATTTTGAAAATTTAGACAATTTTATACATGAGATTACAAAATTTAAAGTTTAAAAACTTTGGGTTTTTAAAATAGAGTAAAATATATTTTTTTTATCAAAAAATTTTATACTAATTATTTATTGATAAAATATTTTTTTTATGATTAAAAATAAAAATAAAGACTAAAAAATATAAAATTGGAGGGATAATAGATATGTTTAAAATAAAAATTTTTGGCAAAGAAGGTTGTGATGCTTGTAAAAACACAAAGGAAAAATTTAATGTTTTTTTGAATCAATGGAATAAAAAAGATATGGCTGAAGTTCAATTTTTTGATTTAAATACGATAGAAGGATTAACGGAGGCAAGTTTTTTGGACGCGACAAATGCTCCTACAACTATAATTGAAAAAAATGGAGAAGAAATTAAAAGATGGATCGGCGAAGTTCCTCTCTCAAAAGATTTTAAAGAAATTTTTGGAGATATTTAGTTTTGTTTTAAATTTTTAATATTTTAATATTTAAGTAAAGCGCGACTCTGCAATTTTAGTTTTCAATCAAGAATAATTTTTTATAATTTTTATTTTTTTTAGAAAGTTTATAAGTAAATAAATACTAATTCATTTTTGAGTAAAATTTATAATTTTACCTTAAGAAAGAAAAAAATTTATTTTTTTAAATTTGTTATAAAAAAGAAAATTTGTTAGAGCTAATTTTAAAGATCAGAGGATTTTTTATAATGTCAAAATTAAATACAAAGTTTACAAAATCTTTAGATAAAGTAAAAAAATTAAAAAATAATACTGTCAAATATAAAAATTATTTTTATTTTATTTTATTTTTTTTGATTTCAATTTTGTTTTTTTATTTTATTTTTTTTTCATCAAAGTCTGGAATAATCGGGAATTTTTTTTATGAAAAATTAATTTATATATTTGGGAAATGTTTATATTTATTGCCATTTTTTTTAATAATTTTTTCTTTCAACTTTTTATCAAGGGTAAAAATTAAGAATATATTACATTTAGACAATAAATCAAATAAAAAATATTCTATATTTATTTTAATGGGATTTTTTTTGATACTGGCTTTTTTAGCTACGATATTTGAAATTGTTTTACAAAATGAAAACGGTGGAATTATAGGCGTTTTCATATCTGATTTGTTAATTGATTGGATTGGGACATTTGGAGCATTTTTAGTTTCTATATTTTTTGTTTTATTGGGATTATACCTATTAAGTTTTGAAATAATTGTATATTTAATAAGCTCTATAGAAAATCAAATAAAATTTAGGAAAGTGATTAGCAATAAAAATGATTTGAGCCAAAATCAAAATAAATTTTTAAATACTGACAATGTGGTAGAAACAAATGATTTTTTACAAAAAGAAAATTTTATATTAAAAAATAATGAACAAAAAGATATCAAAAACGATAATGAAATTGACTATAAAAAAGAATCTTTTTTTGAAAAAATGAAAAGATTTTTTGATTTACTTTTTGGAGAAAATGATGAAAACTTTGAAAAAGAAAAAGCTTCTTTAGGAATTTTACAACAGTTTGAAGAATTAAAAAATAAAAGATCTCTTAAAAAACTAAAATTAGATAAAAAAGAAGAAAAAGTTTATATTGAAGAAAATATTTCAGAAAAAAGTGAGGAATTTGAAAAAAAAACTAAATTAGATAAAAAAACAGACGATGATTTTAAATACGTTTTCCCGAATATTGATTTGTTGGATAAACCTCAAAACACTAATAATATAAAAGTTTCAGAAAAAGAAATAAACGATAATATAAATGTATTGCAAAAAACTTTAAAAAATTTTGGAGTTAATGCAAGAGTTATTGGAGTCGTACCTGGTCCAGTTATTACTCGTTATGAAATAGAACTTGCGCCTGGAGTAAAAGTAAGTACGATTATTTCTCTTAAAAATGATATTTGTATTGCTATGAAAACCCAAACTATTATGATAATAGCTCCGATTATTGGAAAATCTGCGATAGGATTAGAAATTCCAAATCAAAACAAAGAGCAAGTTTTATTCAGAGAATTTATAGAAAGTAGTGACTTTAAAAATAATAAAATGCTATTGCCATTTGCATTAGGAAAAACGGTTTCTGGAAAAATTTATATTACGGATATAGCAAAAACTCCTCATCTTTTGATAGCTGGCTCTACTGGATCTGGAAAAAGCGTTTGTGTGAATGCATTAATTATGAGTATTTTATATTCGCGGGGACCAAATGAAGTTAAATTTATTATGATTGATCCAAAAGTCGTAGAACTTTCTTATTACAAAGAAATTCCACATCTTTATCACCCAGTGATAACAAATCCAAAAGAAGCATCAAAAGTTTTAGGACAAATCGTTTTTGAGATGGAACAAAGATATCAAAAATTTGCCGATGAAGGTGTCAGAAACATTGAATCTTATAATGAAAAAATGAAAATTGAAAAACGAGAACAAGAATTTTATTTGATAGTGATAATAGATGAATTGGCAGATCTTATGCTGGTTGCGTCAAAAGACGTAGAAGAGTCTATTGTCCGCTTGACGCAAAAAGCAAGAGCTGTAGGAATTCATGTGATTTTAGCAACTCAAAGACCTTCAGTTGATGTGATAACAGGTATAATAAAAGCAAATTTGCCTTCTAGAATTTCATTTCAAGTAATTTCCAAAATGGATTCACGAGTAATTTTGGATACTAATGGAGCGGAAGATTTATTAGGTAGGGGAGATATGTTGTTTTTGGAAAATGGCTCATCAAAACCGATTCGCTTACAAGGAGCTTTTTTGTCTGAAAAAGAAGTTTCAAGAGTAACGAAAGCTCTTAAAAATCAGCGAAGACCTGATTTTAGTAAGTTTTCAAAAAAAATTGAAAAAGCAGAAAATGAAAAACTTGATGAAAAAATAGGAGAAGATTTGAAAAAAGCGTTAAATGTTGTAATTGACAGAAAAAAAATTTCATATGATTTACTTAGAGCTAATGGTTTTAGCGGACCTAAGGCGACCAACATTATGAGTTTGCTGGAAATTAAAGGATTTATCAATAAACCCTTTGGAACGCAAAAATGGGAAATTGATTTTGAGGCAATTGAAAAATATTTAAGTTAATAATTGTAAATTTTCTATCGCTAATTTGAAAAATACTTGATAAATTGCAAATTTTAATATAAAATATAGATAAATGAATTTTTAGATAGTTTTTTATACTGGGGAGTTAAAAAAAATGGCTTTATATACTGATAAAGTTATGGAACATTTTGAAAATCCACGAAATGTTGGAACACTAGAGGATCCTGATGGTGTTGGAGAAGTTGGGAATCTAGCTTGCGGTGATATAATGACTTTTTACATAAAAGTTAAAGATAATATAATAACTGATATAAAATTTAAAACTTTTGGTTGTGGGGCTGCTATTGCAGTTTCTTCAATGGTTTCAGAAATGGCAAAAAATAAAACTGTAGAAGAAGCAAAAAAAATTACTAATGCAAAGGTTGCTGAAATGTTAGGCGGACTTCCCAGAAATAAAATGCATTGTTCTAATCTTGGAGCAGACACTTTACAAAAAGCTATTCAAAATTATTTAGACAAAAAAAGTAATAAATTATAAAAGCGATAAAAAAGGATTTTTATTAAAATGACTCTCAAAAAAAATAAAGTTAAACCTTATTCAAATTCAAAATCATCTTTGGAAATTAATTCAAAAGATAAAAAAATAAAAAAAGTCATATTGTCATATTCTGGAGGATTAGACACATCAGTTATTGCGCATTGGTTGATTCAAAAATATGACTGCGAAGTCATATGTTATTCTGCTGATGTTGGGCAAGGATCAGACTTATCGTCATTGGATAAAAGAGCAAAAGCAGCAGGAGCAAAAAAATTAATTATTGAGGATTTGAAAGAAATTTTTGCAAAAGATTATATTATTCCAGCAATGCAAATGCATGCTTTATATGAAAACCAATATGCTTTATCTACATCGTTAACTAGACCGTTGATTGCCAGTAGATTGGTCCAGCTTGCAATTAGCGAAAAAGCAGATGCTATAGCTCATGGTTGTACAGGAAAAGGTAATGACCAAGTTAGATTTGAAGTTACAATAAATGCTTTGGCGCCTGAATTAAAGGTTTTAGCGCCAGTTCGAGAATGGGAATTAAAGACAAGAGAAGAAGAAGTTGAATATGCTAAAAAGTATAAAATTCCGATTGATGTAGATAAAAAGAAAATTTATAGTCTAGATAAAAGTTTATGGGGAATCAGTGTGGAAAGTGGAAATTTAGAAGATCCGAATAATGAGCCTTTACAAAACACATATATTACAGTTAAAGAGTTAGAAAATACTCCTAACAAGTCTGAATATATTGAATTGACATTTAAAAATGGAATTCCAATTAAAATTAATGATAAAAAATATAAATTAGTAGATTTGATAATAGAATTAAATAAAATTGCTGGCAAACATGGTATTGGCAGAGTTGATATGGTAGAAAATAGGCTTATAGGAATAAAATCTAGAGAAATTTATGAAACGCCAGCCGCTAATGTTTTAATAAAAGCACATAGAGATTTGGAAAGTTTGGTTTTGGACAGAGAATTTTTGCATTACAAAGATATTTTATCAGGCAAATTTGCAGAATTAGTATACTATGGATTATGGTTTTCGAGTCTAAAAGAAGCGATTTTGGCATTTAATGAGACTACGCAAAAATATGTTGAAGGTATTGTGCGACTAAAATTTTATAAGGGAAATGTAGTTATAGTGGGAAGAAAGTCAAAATATTCTTTATATCAGAATGATTTAGCAACATATAGTAAAGGAGATATTTTTGATCAAAAATTGTCAAAAGGATTTATAGAGCTTTGGGGATTGCCTTATAAAGTCGCAGGAAAAGTTAGAAAATGATAAATTGTAAAAAATTATTTATCATGAAACAAAAATATTTCTTAAATTTATAGAAGTTTGAAAAATTTGAAAAGTTTGAGAAATTAAGGAGGATATTTATGAAAAATATTCAAGGATCAAAAACAGAAAAAAATTTATTAAAATCATTTGCAGGAGAATCACAAGCCAGAACTAGATATACATTTTTCGCTAGCGTTGCAAAAAAAGAAGGTTATGAACAAATATCTTCTATTTTTACAGAAACAGCAGACAATGAAAAAGAGCATGCGGAAGTATTTTTTAAATATTTAAAGTATGGGCAACCATTAGAGATAACTGCTACGTTTCCAGCAGGTAAAATAGGAGTAACGGAAGAGAATTTATTAGCGGCGGCTGAAGGAGAAAATGAAGAGTGGTCTAAATTATATAAAGAATTTGGAGAAATTGCAAAACAAGAAGGATTTGATGATGTGGCTGCTTCCTTCATTAATATCTCAAAAGTAGAAAAACATCATGAAGAAAGGTATAGAAAATTATTAGAAAATTTAAAAAATGGAAAAGTTTTTGAGAAAACAGAGATAATAAAATGGAAATGTAGAAATTGTGGTTATATTCATGAAGGAAATTCTGCCCCTGATGCTTGCCCATCTTGTAAACATCCTAAGGCATATTTTGAAATTTTGGCAGATAATTTTTAGATAAGATTTATTTTTTTACCTATAGATTAAATAAAAAATAAAAAAAATGTTGACAAATATTTAAATATTTTATATAATTTTTTTATAGTATTTAAAAAACTTTGATATTTATGTATATTTTAAATGTATTTATGCTCGCAAATTATATAAAAATAATATTGTATTTTAAGATAATTTAAAGCTTTTAATTAAGATTTATATTTCTAAAAAAGAAAATACAGATATAAAATAATTAAAAGAATTTTTTTTTGAATTTGAAAAAGATTATTACTTTGTAGCTAATTTTAATATTTAATATTTATGGAAAAGTGAATTGAGCTTTAAATCATTGATTTTTGTACTTTTTGTACTTATGGAGATTTTTTTATCATGAGAAGAACTTTAATAGCTGGAAATTGGAAGATGAATAAAAACATAAATGAAGCAATAGATTTGGT
>JAIRLV010000107.1 GCA_031259185.1 Elusimicrobiota bacterium
GAATCAGAAAATATAAAAGTCAATTATTTTGGGAATCCATTGATAGATATCGTTAATGAAAAAAAGTCTATAGAAAATAATAATGAAAATTATGAAAATCAAAAAAATTTTTATGAAAAAAATTTTTTGATTGGAATAATGCCTGGAAGTAGAATAAGCGAAATAAAAAATATTTTACCGATTATTATTAAATTGCTCAATATTTTAATAGAAAAATCTAAAACGAATTTAGAATTAAAATCTAAATTAGATAATATAAAATTTGTTTTAATTTTAGCAGAAAATATTGATGAAGATTTTTTGAAATTAAATTTTTCAAAATTTAGTGAAAATGAAAAATATTCAAAATTTTTTAATATTGTTGAAATAGTAAAAGGTCCGGCTTATATATTGAGGCAAAAAATGAAATTTATTCTGACTTCTTCTGGTACAAGCTCTTTTGAAAATACAATTTTGGGCATTCCTATGATGATTTTTTATAAGCTTGATCTATTTTCGTATAACTTTGCTAAACTGATTATTAAAATTCCATTTATTGGAATGCCAAATATTTTGGCAAAAAAAATGATTATGCCCGAATATATACAAAAATTTAATTTTGATAAAATTTTAAATGAGATAATTAGATGGATTTTAGATGAAAATTGCTTGAAAAATAAAAAAAATGAATTAGAAAATGTTATAAGATGTTTTAATATACAAGATGATTCAAAAAATACGGATAAACATCAAAGAATTATTGACAAAATTTCAGATTTTATTTTAAAGTTTGATATTTTAAAAAATAAAAAATAAAAAATAAAAAAAATGAAATTTTGAAGTAATAAAAAAGATATAAACATGAATATACAAAAAATATTAAAATCAGTTTTTGAAAAAGAAATTCAAACTTTAAATAATGTGAAAGATAATATTGATGTTTTTTATGAAAAAGTTATAAAATTGATTTTTGAAAGTAAAGGGAAATTAATAATTGTTGGCGTAGGAAAATCAGGATTGATTGCAAAAAAAATTGTAGCCACATTAATTTCTACTGGAACTCCGGCGTTTTTTTTACATCCCACAGAAGCTTTGCATGGAGATTTTGGAATTGTAAGCAAAGATGATGTTATAATTGCAATTAGTAAATCTGGAAATAGTAAAGAAATAGTTGACATAATCCCAATTGTAAAAAGGTTTGGCGCAAAAGTTATTGCTTTGACAGCAAATAAAAATTCTAAATTAGCAGAAAAAGCTGATTATATTTTATATATGCCAATAAATGATGAAGCTTGTCCTTTTAATCTGGTTCCAACTTGTAGTACTACTGCGACTTTAGTAATTGGCGATGCTATCGCTATTGCTTTGATGAAATTGAAAAATTTTAATTTAGATGATTTTGCTATATTTCATCCGGGTGGGGAGCTTGGTAAAAAACTGACATTAAAAGTCTCCGATATAATGCGAGTAGGAGAGAATAATGCTTTTATAAATATCAATGATAGTATAGAAAAGATGTTTATAGAACTCAGTAGAAAAATGGTTGGCGCCGTAGCAGTTGTAGACGAAAATGATTTTTTGAAAGGAATTATAACAGATTTTGACATTAGAAAAATTTTTCAGCAAAAAAAAAATATATATAGTTTGAGTATTGCTGATATAATGAACAAAAAGCCTTTATTCGTTTATAGCGATGAAATGGCATATGATGCGATTGAATTTATGAAAAATAGAAAAAAACCAATATCAGTTGTATTAGTTTTGGATAAAAAATCAAAAAAATTTGTTGGCATATTACACATACATGATATCATCGGATAATTTTTTAATTTAATGGAGTCTTATTATGAATGATCAAAAAAAAGTAAATATTGGAATTATTGGACTTGGCACAGTCGGGAAAGGCGTTTTAAAAATATTGAATAATATAGAAAATATAATATCTACTAAAACTGGCGGTGAAATTATTGTCCGCAAGATTGTAAATAGAACTTTGAATAAAAATTGGGCTTCTTATTTTAATTTTGATTTTGATTTTTATAAAACTATTTTGTCTGATAATGTAGATGATGTTTTAGATGATCCTGAAATAGACATTGTCGTAGAATTAATTGGTGGATATGAGCCAGCTAGGATAATTATCGTAAAAGCTTTAGAAAATAAAAAACATGTTGTCACAGCAAACAAAGCGGTATTGGCAAAATATTGGGATGAAATTAATGCAGTTTCCAAAAAAAACAATGTTTTGCTTTATTTTGAAGCTAGCGTCGGAGCAGGCATTCCTATTATTCAAGGATTAAATGAGGGACTAGCGAGTAATAAGATTGAAATGATTTGTGGAATTTTGAATGGAACGACGAATTATATCTTGACAAAAATGTTGAATGATAAAATTAATTTTTCAGATGCTTTAAAAATGGCGCAAGAAAAAGGTTTTGCAGAGTCAGATCCAACTTTTGATATAAAAGGTATTGACTCAGTGCATAAATTAGCAATTTTAGCATCTCTCGCATACCACATAAATATAGACATAGATTCTATTTATAAAGAAGGAATAGATGAAATTAAAGTAGAGGATGTAGATTTTGCCTATAAAGAACTTGGGTTAGTACTAAAATTGTTAGCGATTGCAAAAAAAACAAAAAATGGATTAGAACTTAGAGTACAGCCAGTTTTTATATCAAAAAAACATCTTTTGGCATCAGTAGAAAACGAATTTAACGCTGTTTATATAATCGGAGATGCTACTGGCGAAATAATGTTTTATGGAAAAGGAGCAGGGGAATTGCCAGCTGCGAGCGGAGTAGTTAGTGATATTTTGTATGTTGCGAAACATATCAATAATGAAACCGCCAATAAAACACAATTTGTTTCAATAGCAGATTACAAAAGACTTAATATTTTAGATATCGACGAAGTAGAAACATGCTATTATTTTAGGTTTGAAGTGTCGGAGTCGCCCGGTGCTTTGGCACAGATTGCTGGAATTTTAGGCAGACATAAAGTTTCTATTGCAAGTTGTTATCAACATGAAAATATATATGA
>JAIRLV010000132.1 GCA_031259185.1 Elusimicrobiota bacterium
TTAAAATATATTTCAAAAAATTAATCTACATAGTTTTTTATGCGCCAAACTTTTTTAACTTTCCAGCATTCGCCATAGCAAGCGACATCAAATATTGCGCCGAAATCCTACCAATTCCACCTTTCAAACATTCTTTTTCATTAAAAGTTTCAACGCTATCATGTCTACAAACTTTTGAATAAATAATACTTGGCACACTATGCCAACTATGCCCTTTCATTAATGCAGGAGTAGAATGATCGCCTGTTATAACAATAACATCTGGATTTAAAGCAAACACTCTTTCAAATTGTTCATCAAATTCTTCAATTATTTTTACTTTTTCTTCAAAATTCCCATCCTCACCATAAGTATCAGTTTTCTTTATATGCATAAAAAAATAATCATAATTAGAATAATTTTTTTTTAAGCAATCAAATTCATCTTTAATACTTTGTCCTGCATCTAAAACATTCATTCCCAAAAGTTTTGTCAAACCTCTATACATTGGATAGACTGCAATCGAAGCTGGATTTAATTGAAAAACTTCTTGATATTTTTCTAGTTTTATCATTTTTGAAAAACCTCTTAACAAAAGAGAATTAACTGGATAATGGTTTTTTAAAATTTTTTCAGCCTCTGCAATAAATTTGTTTACCAATTCAGCTGCGCTTTTTGCTTTTTCAGTTTTTGCAATTGCTGGCAATGGTTTCAAACCTTCTTTTTGAGGATCAGTATCTTCTATCTCATCGTTCAAACTAGGAGATCTAAAAATTACTGAAAATCTATGCTCTTTAACTGTTTTTAGGAAAATTTCAACGCCAGATATCTTTATGTTAGACAAAAGCTTGCAGATTTCTTCATTTTTTTGAGTAGATATTCTACCAGCTCTTCTATCAGTAATAATCCCATTTTCATCAATTGTTGCGAAATTTCCGCGAGCTGCCATATCATTTTGTGTAAAATCAAAATCAATTCCCAAAGTATCGAGCAACCCTCTTCCAATTTGATGTTCCATTGGATTATAGCCAAACAATGACAAATGCGCAGGTCCACTACCAGGCGTAATGCCAGGAAAAACAGGATCTGTCAATCCGCATATTCCTTTTTTTATAAGTCTATCTAAATTTGGATGTTTAGCGATTTCTAGCTCTGTTTTATCCTCAAAATCTGGATGCGGTAGACCACCAAGCCCATCCATTACAAAAAATAAAATCTTTGCATCATTTTTTTGAACTAAACTTTTCATCAATTCAAATTTTTCTTTATTCATTTTTTTTGTCACCTTTAATCTTATTTTTGAAACATAAACCATAAAAGTATTATTTATCTAAAAGACTACTGATACCGGGTAATTCTTTACCTTCCAAAAATTCTAATGAAGCTCCACCGCCAGTAGAAACATGAGAAATCTTTTTGTCAACTCCAGCTTTTTTCACTGCTGATGCTGAATCTCCACCACCGACAACACTTATTGCGCCTTTTTCAGTCGCTTCAGCTAAACTTTCGGCAATCTTTATAGTCCCATTTGAAAATTTTTTGAATTCAAAGACACCCATAGGTCCATTATTGACAATAGTCTTTGCCCTTAAAATTTCATTTCTATAAAGCTCTATTGTCTTTGGTCCTATATCAAGTGCCATTGTTCCTGTTGGGATATTTACGCCATCAGTAATAATTGCCTCTGCATTCTCATCAAATTCTTTTGCAACAACATGATCTATTGGTAAAAGCAATTTTATTCCTTTTGATTTTGCTTTTTCTAAAAGCTTTTTTGCCAATTCAACTTTATCTTCTTCTACTCTAGAAGCTCCAATATCAATACCTTGCGATTTCAAAAACGTATATGCCATTGCTCCGCCAATAATCAAAGCATCAACTTTATTCAATAAATTTTCTATTACACTGATTTTGTCAGATACTTTTGCTCCTCCTAAAATCGCTAAAAATGGTCTTTTGGGATTATTTAGAGCATTCCCCAGATATTCTAATTCTTTTTCTACAAGCAAACCTGCTACGCTTGGTAAATATTTTGTAATGCCGCTAGTAGAAGCATGCGCTCTATGAACAGCTCCAAAGGCATCTTGGACAAAAATTTCTGCAAGAGATGCCAATTTTTTAGCAAAATTATCGTCATTTGCTTCTTCTTCTTTATGAAATCTCAAGTTCTCTAATAAAAGTATTTCTTGTTGTTTCAAAGCTTTTGCTTGTTTTTCTACATCGGAACCTATACAATCTTTTGCCATAATTACATTATTATCTTTGAATATCTTTTTTAAAGCTATAGCGACTGGTGCTAAACTCATTGAAGGAACGACTTGACCTTTTGGTCTTCCTAGATGAGACATCAAAATAATAGCACAGTTTTTATCCAACAAATATTGAATCGTTGGAACTGCTGCAACTATTCTTTTATCATTCGTAATTTCTCCTTTTTCATCTAAAGGAACATTAAAATCAACTCTAACTATTACCTTTTTATTATTTAAACCTGAATTAAAATCTTTTATACTTTTTTTATTCATTTTGATTGTCCTTAACAATTAATTCTTAAATTGTTATATAATTTTTATGATACAAATATTAAAAACTCTATTTAATAATAATCTATGCTATTAATGATTGCGAAATCTAAAAAACTAGTATTTTAGGCATAAACAATCTAGCTGTAAAGATATTTTTTTACATTTAATTAATAGTAAATACTAAATTTTAATGAAGCTAATTTTTTGTAATCATTACATTCAATAAATCTATGACTCTATTTGAATATCCCCATTCGTTATCATACCAAGAAACAACTTTAAAGAATCTTTTTTCTCCTGGAAGATTATTTTGTAAAGTAGCTTTTGAATCATAGATAGATGATCTTTGATCATGTATAAAATCTGTTGAAACTACTTCTTCGTTTGCATATCCTAAAATTCCTTTTAAATAAGATTCGCTAGCTTTTTTTATAAGGTTATCTATTTCCTCTATAGAAGTATCTTTTTCGCTTCTAAAAGTTAAATCAATTACAGAAACATCTGGCGAAGGTACTCTAAATGACATACCAGTCAATTTTCCTTTTGTTGAAGGTAAGACTTCTCCGACAGCTTTTGCTGCTCCTGTTGTTGACGGAATAATATTTATAGCCGCCGCTCTGCCGCCTCTCCAGTCTTTTTTTGAGGGACCGTCAACTGTCTTTTGAGTAGCAGTATAAGAATGTATTGTAGTCATAAGCCCAGTTTCAATGCCAATTTCTTCTTTTAAAATAACATGAACTACTGGTGCTAAACAGTTCGTAGTGCAAGACGCATTTGAAACAATATCATTTAACTTTGTATCATATTCGTTTTCGTTAACGCCAATAACAAATGTTTTGATTTTTATATTTGGATCAGCTGATTTTGCAGGAGCGGAAATAATAACTTTTTTAGCGCCTGCATCAAGATGTCCTTTTGATTTTTCATTAGCAAATAATCCAGTAGATTCTATCACGTATTCTACACCTAATTTCCCCCAAGGAAGCTCTGATAAACTTTTCGTTGCTCCTATACATTTTATTTCATTTCCATTGACTATGAGAATATCATCTTCTTTTAGATTTGCATCGCTTTTTTTAGAAGAAATATCAGCTTTGATTTTGCCGTGTACTGAGTCATATTTTAATTGATATGCAAAATAAGAAGCATCTGTCGAAACATCTACAACACCTACTACTTCTATTTCTTTTCCAAGTAAATTTCTTTCTACAATCGCTTGAAAAACCAATCTCCCAATCCTGCCAAAACCATTAATAGCAACTTTAACCATTTTTAACAATCCTCCTAAAATTAAGAATAAATTTGTTTTTTTTATTTTATTTTTGTTATTTACTTAAAAAAAACCTTTAAACAAAATATCTTAAAAACAAAAATATTTTATTTAAAAGATTAAATTAAAGTATTTTAATTGATTTGAGTTTTTTATTTTATTGATGATAAATATTATCTATTTTTATTCAATTTAAGTCAAGATATTTTTTTGTTATTTAAATTAATTGATAGAGCAAAAAGAGATACTAGGCACTCTAGTATCTCTTTTTCTCAAATTTGCAAATTGAAACAGGATTATTTCTCTTTTTTTCTACCTCTAGCCATTTTTGCTCTAGAGACATCGCCATTTTTATCTAAGTAATAAAGATAACCCTTTTCTCTTTTAATACCTAGTTTGGTGACAACTTGTGGTGCTCCACCTTTGTCTTTGCCTCTAGCCATTTTTGCTCTAGAGACATCGCCATTTTTGTCTAAGTAATAAAGATAGCCGGACTCTCTTTTTACTCCAGCTTTTGCGACTTTCTCTGCCATAAAAACCTCCTTAATTTTTTTCGGAGAGAGAGGGATTTGAACCCTCGCTAGGATATAATCCTACTACAGGTTTAGCAAACCCGCCCCTTCAGCCACTTGGGTATCTCTCCAACTTAATATTATCTCTAACAAGATAAATAATATATTTTTACTAAAAAAGCAAGCTTTTTATTAATTATTTTTATATATCCTTAACTACTTTTTAATATAAAACCTTAAATTTATTTAAAAAAATTATAATTTAAAAATTTTTATGTTATAATTAAAAAATTACTTAAAAATAATTAAGGATATTAACTCATGGATAAAATTATTGTAAAAGGTGCAAAAACACATAACTTAAAAAATATAGATATAGAAATTCCAAGAAATAAATTGGTTGTTATCACAGGCTTATCTGGCTCTGGGAAATCAAGTTTGGCATTTGATACTATTTTTGTTGAAGGGCAAAGACGATATATAGAATCTCTTTCTAGCTATGTCCGTCAATTTATTGGACAAATGCAAAAACCTCCCGTAGAATCTATACAAGGCTTATCTCCGTCTATTGCTATTCAACAAAAAGGGAAAGGTTATAATCCGCGTTCAACAGTAGGAACGATGACAGAAATTTTTGATTATTTGAGAGTTTTATTTGCAAGAATTGGGACACCATATTGTCCTATTTGTGGGCAAGAAGTTAACTCTCAATCAATACAAGAAATAGTTGATACGATTTTGTCTTGGGAAAAAGATATAAAAATTTTTATAATGGCTCCACTTGTTAGAGGGAAAAAGGGAGAATATAAAGAATTATTTTTTAGAATGAAAAAAGAAGGTTATTCAAAGGTTTGGGTTGATGGAAACATTTATAATTTTGAAGAAGATATAAAATTAGATAAAAATAAAAAACATAATATTTATTTAATAATTGATAGACTAAAAAACAATGACGAAAATAGAAGTAGATTGAGCGAATCAATAGAAATTGCATTAAAAGAAGCAAAAGGTGAAATTGTAATTTTGAAAAATCATGAAGAGATTTTTTTTAGCGAATCATTTTCTTGCTCTAAATGTGGAATTAGTTTAAAAGAATTATCGCCGCGAATGTTTTCTTTTAATAATCCATTTGGAGCTTGTCAGGAATGCGCTGGACTTGGTGTCAAAATGGATTTTGATCTAGATTTGATAATTCCAGATAAAACTAAATCCATAAGAAATGGCGCAATTAAAGTTATTGGCTTTGAAAACGATTTTTATATGCTTGAAAGATTTGAAAATTTGGCAAAACATTTCAAATTTTCAATAGATATTCCTTTTGAAAAATTATCAAAAAAAAATATTGATATAATTTTATATGGAAGTAAAGGAGAAAGGATAAAATTTAATTATGAAAACGAATATAGAAAAGACGAATTTTTTAGAGAATACGAAGGGTTGATTCCAACTTTATGGAGAAGGTATAAACAGACTGGTTCGGAAGAAATGAAGGCTTGGTATGAAAAATATATGAGAACATATAATTGTCCTACTTGCCAAGGGCAAAGATTAAAACCAGAAAGTTTGGCAGTCAAAATTGCTGGAAAAAACATCATTGAAATTAGCCGAATGCCAGTTAAATATTTAAAGGATGTCTTTTTTAAGGAGCTTATATCAGGAAACAAATTACATGAAAGGCAAAAAAAAATTGCTGAACCTTTATTAAAAGAAATCATAGAAAGAGTCAATTTTTTACATGAAGTTGGTCTCGGATATTTGGACTTGATGCGAAAATCTAATACTTTGTCTGGTGGAGAAGCTCAACGAATAAATTTAGCGACTCAGATTGGGGCTGGACTTATGGGGATTTTATATGTCCTTGACGAGCCATCTATTGGTTTACATCAACGAGATAATCAAAAACTTCTGAATACTATGAAAAGACTAAGAGATTTAGGAAATAGCGTCTTAGTTGTAGAACACGACGAAGAAACTATGAGACAAGCAGATTTTATTATTGATATTGGTCCAGGCGCGGGAAAAAACGGCGGCGAAGTAGTTGTAGCAGGTGATTTTGATACGATTTTAAAATCACAAAAATCTATAACAGGAAAATATTTAAGAAAAGATTTGAAAATAGAATTCCCTAAAAAAATGCGAAAATCAAAAGGTAAAATAAAAATTATCAATGCTAGTGAAAATAATTTAAAAAATATTAATGTTGATATCCCACTAGGAGTTTTGGTTTCAATATCTGGAGTTTCAGGAAGCGGAAAATCTACATTGATTGAAGAAATTTTATATAAAAATTTGGTGAATAAAATTAATAAGACTTCAAAACCGACTGGTAAATGTGAAAAAATTTTAAATATGGATTTAGTAGATAAAGTGATAAATATTGATCAATCGCCAATTGGTAGGACTCCTAGATCAAATCCTGCGACTTATACAGAAATTTTTACAGAAATTAGAGAACTTTTTTCTACAATTCCAGAATCTAAAATTAGAGGTTACAAAGCTGGGAGATTTAGTTTTAATGTGAGAGGCGGTAGATGCGAAGCTTGTCAAGGAGATGGAGAAGTAAAAATAGAAATGCATTTTTTACCAGATGTTTATATTGAATGTGAAGTTTGTAAAGGAAAAAGATTTGACAGAGAAACCCTAGAAATAAAATATAAAGGGAAAAATATTAGCGACATTTTAAATATGTCAATTGAAGAGGCGTATAAGTTTTTTG
>JAIRLV010000289.1 GCA_031259185.1 Elusimicrobiota bacterium
ATTAAACAACTTTTATCGGCTAGAGATTTGCTCGTTAAACAAAAAGCCGCTCTCAAAAATGCTAATCGCTCTTACTCTTTCGAAGTAGTCCATGTAAAACTTATTTCCCAAACCTTCAACAAAACTATTTTCTACCTTGAAAACAAAATCGCCGCTATTGACAAGGAACTCGATATTCGCTCCTTCACTTTGCACTAACCACATTCCCCGTACTTCTTGTATATTACTTTTTTTTACTATTAAGAACCCTTTTTTTTAACTAAAAAATTACAAAAAAAACTGTATAACTTTTTATAATCGCAATAATTTTTCATCATAAAACTAGCATAATTATATCATTGTATAAAAACTGTAGAAAACATGGATAACTTTGTGATTTTTGTTTGAAAAGCAGTATAAATATAATATTTAAAAAGGTTTCAAGGTGTTATTTAGCTAGGAATTTAGGATTGGGGTTTTGTATAAAATTAGTTTGGGGTTTTGTATAAAATTAGTTTTTGGTTGTAATTAATATACAAGATAATATAGATTACAACTTGCTTCATTTTTTAAGTTTTATCTATTCTAATATTTTGTTAGTAGAATATCTAAATATAAAAACAAATTTCTTTTAATTTACTTTTGTGATATAATTTATGATATAATTAAAAATCATACTTTTCATATTTTATAATATAAATTGATATGACTAAGAGTTATAGGAGTAATTATTATGAGGTATAATTTTAAAAATATAGAAAAAAAATGGCAAAAAATTTGGGATGAAAAAAAAATTTTTGAAGTGAAGGATCAAGAGATAGGGAAAAAAAATTATTTTGTTTTGGAAATGTTCCCATATCCGTCTGGGATGCTCCATATGGGACATGTGAGAAATTATACTATTTCAGATTTAATATCAAGATATAAAAAGTTACAGGGATTTAATGTTATGCATCCTATTGGTTGGGATTCTTTTGGGCTACCTGCAGAAAATGCTGCTATAAAATATAAAAAACATCCAAAAGATTGGACTCTGGCGAATATCAATAAGATGAAAGAACAATTAAAAGCGATGGGCTTTAGCTATGATTGGTCTAGGGAGATAACAACTTGTTTAGAAAATTATTATAAATGGAATCAATGGATTTTTTTGAAATTATACGAAAAAGGTTTGGCATATAGAAAAGAATCTGTTGTGAATTGGTGTAATAAATGTAAAACGGTTCTTGCTAATGAACAAGTAGAAAATGGAAAATGTTGGCGCTGCTCATCAGAAGTTGTACAAAAAAGTTTGGAACAATGGTTTTTTAAAATTACTGAATACCAAGAACAATTATTACAAGATTATGAATTTATTAAAGATGGTTGGGCTACTAGAATTATTGATATGCAAAAAAACTGGATTGGAAAAAGCGAAGGAACAACTATAAATTTTGACATAAATAATCTAGATGAAAATATAAAAGTTTTTACAACTCGCGTAGATACTCTGTATGGAGTTACATATATCGTTATTGCTCCAGAACATGAAATTGTAAATAAATTTATAACCATTTTATTGAAAAAAGACAATACTTTAGCTAAAAATATTATTGATTTTATTGAAAGTGTAAAAAAACAAACTGAATTAGATAGAAATATGAAGGGAAAAGAAGGTATTTTTTCTGGATTTTATGCAATCCATCCATTCACAAATAAAAAAATTCCTATTTGGTTAGGGAACTATGTTTTGGCAACTTATGGGACTGGCGCTGTAATGGCTGTTCCAGCTCATGACCAAAGAGACTATGAGTTTGCAATAAAAAATAATTTAGAGATCAAAATTGTAATTACTCCTTATTATAATGATTCCAATTCCAAAAATTTTGAACTTAAAAATAAAGCTTTTGAAGAAAAAGGATTTCTAGTAAACTCAGCAGAGTTTGATAATTTGAAATCTGATGAGGCAAAAATAAAAATTACAGAAAAGTTGATATTTTTAAATAAAGGAAATTTTACAAAAACTTATAGATTAAAAGATTGGCTAATTTCTCGTCAAAGATATTGGGGAACACCAATTCCTATTATTTACTGCAAAAAATGTGGAATTGTTCCCATAAAATTTGATGATTTACCTGTTAAACTCCCTGAAAGTGTTGATTTTACTGGACAAGGAGATTCTCCATTAAAATATATTTCAGATTTTGTCAATGTCAAATGTCCAGAGTGTGGGAATATTGCACAAAGAGAGACTGATACAATGGATACCTTTGTTGATTCTTCTTGGTATTTTTTGAGATATTGTGATTCAAAGAATGATTCTATGCCATTTTCAAAAGAGAAAACTAGTCTTTGGATGCCAGTAAATCAATATATTGGCGGAGCAGAACATGCTTGTATGCATCTTTTATACTCAAGGTTTTTTGAAAAAGTTTTTGTTGATTTAGGATTAGTTGACAAAAAAGCAATAGAACCTTTTACAAATCTTTTAAACCAAGGAATGGTAATAAAAGATGGGAACAAAATGTCTAAATCAAAAGGGAATATTGTTGATCCAGATGAAATGTTAAAAAAATATGGCGCAGATTCTAGCCGACTTTTTATATTATTTGCCGCTCCTCCTCATAAAGATTTGGAATGGAATGAAGATAGTATAGAAGGGGCTAATAGATTCTTGAATAGATTTTATAGACTTTTTGATGAAATTTTTAATAGAAAAGATGATAGTTTGGAGCAAAAAAGAAATATTGAGCAAATGCATAATTCAACAATAAAAAAAATATTAGAGGATTATGAAAATTTTGGATATAATACGATTATTGCAACTACTATGGAAGCCATAAATTTTTTGTATAAAGAAAAGGACTCTACAAATAAATCCCAATTATTAAATTTTATTTCTGATATTTGTATCCTCATTTCTCCAATCGTCCCGCATATTACAGAAGAGATTTGGCAAAAACTTGGTAACAAGGAATCTATAATTCTATCAAAACTTCCAGTTTTTGATTCAAAAAAAGCTGAAAAAGACAAAATTATTTTTGTTATTCAAATTAATGGGAAAATAAGGGCAAAATATGACGCTAAGAAAGATGAAATACAAGAAAATATAGAAAAAATTATTTTTGCCGATGAAAAGTTAAAAACATATTTAGAAAACAAAAAAATATTAAAAAAAGTATTTATTAAAAATAAATTGATTAATATTGTTGTGAAATAGTTTTGTTGTGATTTTTAATTAATAAAATTGTTCGCAGTATTTGATTCTCTTTATTTTTTTAAATAATTAATATTGAAATATTTTATTTATGTTAAAATTTATAGTTTGAATAGATTTTATGGAATAAATAATGTACCTTAAAAAATATTTTTATATTATAGTTAAAAATTAGCTTTTATGCTTTTTGTATTTTTTTAGCCTTTATACAGGAAGTACAGACTAATTTTTTTTGTTTATTCCCTTCAAATAAAATGTTGATTTTTTGTAAATTTGCTTTAAATTGCCTTTTTGTTTTTCTATTTGAGTGGCTAACATTATTCCCGCTCATGTTTTTTTTGCCACAAATGATACATTTATAACTCATTTTTTTAATTGCCTCCTAATTAATATATCTTTATATTATAATATGTTTTCTTATTAATATCAAGTTTTTTATATTCAATGTTATTGCAAAGAAAAGAATCAATTCGCTTAAAGTATTACAAATTGTTTTTAATCGTATAAGAAACAAATTCAATATTTCCATTAATTTAAAGCTTTTAATTTTTATATTATGGAACAGGGAATTTTCCATTGTACCAAATTAAAAAAAATACTTTTTTCAGTCATGAGTGAAAATTTTTTTAAATTGTTTTTTTTCTAATTTTTATATATAATTTATAAATTTTTAAAATTTATTTAATTAGGATTTTAACATGGTTATAGATGAAAATTATTTTAGCGATGTAAAATATCATTTTAAAAAAATTTTTTTGACTATATTAATGGTTTTATGCTTATCGTCTTTTTTATTAGCAAGTGACGGGATACAATCAAATATTACGGAAAAAATGACATTATTAATTTTTCAATTAAGTATAATAATATTTGCAGCATGGCTAGGCGGATATATTTTTAAAAAAATAAAAATACCTTCAGTTTTAGGAGAAATTTTTTCTGGAATTTTTATTGGTCCTTATTGTCTTGGGAAATTGCCTTTTTTAGGATTTCCAAGCGGTTTGTTCCCAGTAGCTAGTGCAACTTTTCCAATATCCCCAGAATTGTATGCTTTTGGAACATTAGCATCTATAATTTTACTTTTTATGTCTGGACTAGAAACTGATTTAAAAACTTTTTTGCGGTATTCTTTTGCGGGGACTATTATTGGCGTTTCTGGTATTATTTTGAGTTTTATACTTGGAGATTTTGTAGGGATTATTTTTGGTAGAGTTTTTTTGAATATCAATTACAAATTTTCTGATATAATGCCATTATTTTTAGGAGCAACTTGTACTGCTACTTCTGTGGGAATTACTGCAAGGATCTTATCTGAAAAAAAAAAGATGGATTCCCCAGAAGGTGTTACCACTATTGCAGCTGCTGTTGTAGATGATGTTATCGGAATAATTATATTGGCTATAATAATTGGGATTGCAAAAAGTGGGCATATTGAATGGAAACAAGTAAGTTTTATAGGACTAAAAGCAGTAGGCATTTGGATTCTTTTTACAGCTCTTGGGCTAATTTTTGCTCCCAAAATTGCAAAATTTTTAAAATTTTTTAAAGATAAAACTTCAATCACGATTATGAGTCTCGTACTCACTATGTTGTTATCTGGAATCTTTGAAAAGTCTGGACTCGCTATGATTATTGGAGCTTACATTATGGGCTTATCTCTTTCAAAAACTGATTTATCATTAACAATTCAAGAAAACTTAACTTCTCTAGAAAAATTTTTTATACCAATTTTTTTCTGTATTATGGGAATGATGGTGGATATTTCACAAATGGCTTCTCTACATATATTAATGTTTGGAGGTTTTTATCTTTTATTTGCAGTATTGGGAAAAGTAATTGGCTGTATGTCTCCAGCTTTTTTTTTAAATTTTAATTTTATAGGAGCTTTACGGATTGGAGTAGGCATGATTCCAAGAGGCGAAGTCGCTCTTATTGTAGTTTCAATAGGTCTCGCAAATGGGATATTAAATCAAGAGGTTTTTAGTATTGCAATTATAATGACTTTTTTGACGACATTAATTACGCCACCAATTTTATTAAAATTATTTGATATTGAAAAAATAGGGAATAAGAAAAACAAAGAAATTTTAAATGTAAAAAAGATAGAAATTATTTATCAATTCCCAAATCACGAAGAAGAGTATATAACTTTTAAAGTATTAGAAGAGTTTGAAAAAGAAGGATATTTTGTTCATAATTTATCTAGTGGCAATCTAAAGCTTTATAGATTTTTTAAAGATGAATATAATATTTCTCTGAAGATTGTTTCTACAGAATTAGAGAATGAAAAATTTAATTATTCTTTTATGTTTGAATGTCAAGAAAAAGATAAGGCTTTTGTTAACACAATTTTCTACGAAGTAATTGCAGATTTGGAGAGGTTTACTCAAAATTTAAAAAGTTTAACTAATAAAGATAAAGAAGAAATTGTTGAACAAATATTTAATAGCGACGACAAGGATTTTTGTCATATAAATATAATGAAAAATTTTTTATTGCCAAATGCAATTAGTATCGATCTAAAAAGCGAAAATAAGCAAGAAATTTTAGCTGAATTACTAGATATTTTGATAGATACGAATCAAGTACAAAAAGAAAATAGAAAAGAAATATTAGATGAACTTATAGAGAGAGAAAAGATTATGTCTACTGGGATGCAAAAAAACCTTGCTTTTCCACACATTAGAACAAATTATGTAAAAAAATTGGTATTTGGCATTGGAATTAAAAAAGCTGGGATAGATTTTAAATCACTTGATAATATACCATCAAAAGTTTTTATAATTACTCTTGCGCCAAATGATTCGCATACATCTTATCTAAATTTTATTGCAGAAACTACAAAACTTTTGGCGCATATTGACATAGATAATTTAATAAATTCAAAAACTAAAAAAGAAGTATATGAAAAATTAGTTAACCCAATTTACATATCAAAAAATAATATATAATAGAACTGTTTTAGAATTATTTTTATAATTAAGTTTAGATTAAAAAAATGAAAAATTTTGAATTAAAAAAAATTTTGAAAGATATTATAGATATTGAGTTAGAAGAGAATGGTTTTACCATAATGATGGATTCTGAAGCTAAAAATTCATTAATTGATTTTAGTCTAGATTTAAAAAATAAAAATATTATAGATTTAAAAAAATTTGAAAAAAAATATAGAGATTGCAAAAATTGTGATTTATGTAAGACAAGAAAAAATATTGTTTTAGGCGGAAATAATATTGAAGCAAAAATATTTTTTATTGCAGAATGTCCTTGGAAAGAAGATGATTTGTCTGGACAAGTTTTTTCTGGAGAAAAAGGTGGACTTTTTGATAAAATTTTGCAATCCATAAATTTAGATAGAGATAAAATTTTTATAACAGACATCGTTAAATGTATTCCTCTTGATGATAATGGTGAAAGAAGAAAACCAAGCTCAAATGAAATTGATATTTGTTCA
>JAIRLV010000034.1 GCA_031259185.1 Elusimicrobiota bacterium
AATTTATTTTTCTTTTAAAAAATCAAAAACAAATAAAATATTTTTTATGTTTTTTTGTTTATTTTTTGGGTGGGGGTGGGGGTCGAAGTTCTTCTAGTACTGTTAGTATAAATTATATATATCAATTTTTACAAGCATTTAGTACTTTAAATGGTGCTCAAATACCCAAACAATTTATGGGTTGGGAATTTAATGGACTTCCAGGAGGAAATGGCGGAAGTGGATATATTGGCGGAAAAGGTGGTAACGGCGGAGCTGGTGTAAGCGGTATGCCAAATACAACATTATCTCCAACTCCAGTACTCCAAAGATCTATTTTATATGGACAAGGAGATACTCAGAAAATAGCAGAAAAATTATTAGATTTATTTGGTGGAGGTGGAGGTGGAAGTAGTCATTCTCATACAACTATTACAGATACAACATATTATGCTTATACTCAAAATAATAAAGATTATACAGTAAATAATATATATGGGATGACTAGATCTTTATATATAGAAGCAGTATCTTCTTATATTGGAAGGTCTAGAGTTATTCCACTTCTTATCACAGATGGATATGATTTAGATGATATTTATAATTTATCTTTTAAAGCTTATGATCCTTTATTTTTTTACTATAATTTTAAAGAAAATAAAATTGGTAGACTTATAACATTAAATGGTTCAAGAGTTCCTTCTAGAGAATATTATAGATTTTTAAAAGAAGATTTATTATTTTATAATTATCTATATCAAGATATTGGTAATTTATCAAGTCCAAATTCATATCAACAAATTCCTGGGTATGGGGGTGGCTATAATACTTTTCTTTATCAAAATAAAGATGGAACAAAAACAGTAAAACCAACTTTTTCTCAGATAGTACTTCCGAATTCAGAAGGACAGGCTGTTTGGGAAAAAATACCAGCCGGTGGAGTGCCAGCAACAATTTCTGATAATATTATAAATATATTAAAGAAAACTGAATATAAAGATATTATTTTATACAGTGAAAAATGTAAAACTTCATTAAGTGTAGAAAAAGCAAATTTATTAAAAAATTTTAATGTAATTATTAAAAATAAAAAAATACCATTAGAAGGCGCGGGATGTAAAATAACTTATTTATGTGAAAAATTAAATTCTAAAGATTTAGAAGCAGATTCTAATAGTAATCAAACTATTTTAGATGGAGTATACTCATAATGGTTATGTTAACCTTATTAAATAACGGAGCAATATTTGAAGGACATTGCCCCGATCAAAAAGCATGTAAAACGTTAACTATATTTTTTAATATTTTTACAGATCTTTTTCCTGAAAAACTAAATGTTATATCAGAAACATCTAAAAATTTATATCAAATTATATCTTTAGATAAAAAATTAATAAAAAATATACATAAATACTTAAAACTTTTAAGTACTGTTTGGTCAAGAAATGAAATGATTATTATTGATAAATCATATTAAGGAGAATATATAATATCAAAATTGATCACATCTGAAAAATAATGAATAAATGAATCTATAAAATCTTTATCTGACAATGGACTTGGACCAATTCCATCTACATAAGCCGGACTTTTTTTATAATAATAATCATTATATTTATCATTTAAAAATTTTATATCTTTCAAGTCTTCATCATTAAATTCTTTTAAATTTAAAACAATATCAACCATGTGAAAATTATCTCTAAATATATAATTATCAGCTGCACCAACTTTTTTTCCACAAAAATAAAAATCATTTCTATAAATATTAGGAGTTTGTAAAGCAGTACTAAAGTCTTTTCTTGTTTGACACCCTTGTGGTACATAATTCATTAATTTTTCACTCACATCTGGTCTCATAGAATTAAAATACATAAATATAACAATCGTATGTTTAGTACATACAAATCCAGCATGATGTTTAGCATATGGAATAGGTGGTCTAAGTGGCCACCATCCGCCATCTAAATCAAAAACATTATTCATTGATAAATTTAAGTTTGTCTCATTTTCATCAAATGTTCTAAAACAATAAAAAGCTTTTTCAAATTTATTAAGATATCCACCAACATCTTCAGCTAATTGAGATTTATTTAAAATTAAATCATTTTTTAACCTAAATAAATAATGGGCTTTTGGTGTTCTTGATTCATCAGGAACATAAACATTTTCTTCTATATAAAATTTCATCTTTTCTCCTTTAATTTTATATTAACAATCTTTCTCAAGTACTTTCGTAACTAACTTATATGAATGAAATAATTGATCTTTCAAAAGAAGCTCTTAAAAATGAAGGGAATCTTTGGATTAATAAAAAATCTGGACAATTAAGATATAGCTTAGAAAAAACGTCTCCATCAAAGTGGGTTGTCCCACTTTCTGAATATAAAGTTGGTAATAATGGTAATCAAGTTACTCCATTTATTAAATGTGGCCAACCAGTGTCAATTGGTATGTTAGAAGATTTAACTCCAGAAGGCATAACTTCTGCTGACCCATATATAGTTCCAACAGATCCATCAAAATATCAATGGAGTATTGGCTTAGCTCTTGAGCCTGGCAATTTTGATAC
>JAIRLV010000317.1 GCA_031259185.1 Elusimicrobiota bacterium
CTATTTATACCGCTTGCAAAAAGGTTGTTTCACGGGTTATTTCTTGAAATGAAAGTAAAGCCAAATAGACCTACTGAAAACCAAAAATTTTGGATTGAAAAATTAAAAAATAACGGGTAGCAAACTATATACTCTCTCTTATTTTTTTATGTTTGTAAGGATTTTGTAAAAAAAATTTAAAAAAAAACTTGCATTTTTTTAGAAAATTGGTTATTATATAAATGTAAGTTACAAATTTTTTGCAGTAAAACCTTATAGTACGTTCTAATGTTTCTCTCGTTTAGAGTCTAATAGTTAGAGCTATGGATTATAAGGGGTGCAATTTTTTAAAAAGACATACTTTTTTTAAAGTATGTCTTTTTTTATTCTAGTATTTTTTCAACTTTTATTTTATTTTTAAAGACTTTATACCATTCTAAATCATTTTTTTCATATTTCCTAAATATTCCCCAAGCAAATAAATCTGCTAAATTTATACATAACTCTTTTTTTGAGTCTTCATGAAAAATTTTTAAATCTTTTGTTTTGTCATTTAGTTGCTTAATATATAAATTGAAATCTAATATTCCTTTTTTCCCTTTCAATTTATCTAAATATAAATGTAGTAAAATCATCAAAAATTATATCTTGTAATATCATTTCAACAAAATAGTTGTATAAAATATCTGCTTTTTGTAAAACTTTAATGTTTTGTTTTTTTATAATTATGCTATATATTTCAAAATTAATATCTTTTATTTTGTTATACAATTTTATTTTTGTTCTTAGGTTTGTTTCTATTGCTTTTATTTCTTCTATTATTTTTCTTTTTTTAGATATATTTTTTAGAATTCTTTTAATTCTTTTTAAAATAAAATTTCTATCTTCATCTTTTTTGATTACAACACAACATATTGTAAAAAATCTCGATGGTTTTTTATTTTTGAAATCAAAGCCTAAATCTCCACTTTCATCTAAATATATATACATTTTTTTCTCTTTTATATCTTTTTCAATAATTCTTTTTTCTCAATCCTTTTTATCAATTTTTATTTTTGTGTCAATGATTTTGCCGTTAGATATTATTTGCCAAGTTTGGCTGCCTTGTAAAAATTTTTTGATAATCTTTGCTTTGCAACAGTAATATTATATGTTTTTTTGCTTCTATTTGTCCTAGTTCATTGAGATTGTTGTAATTTTGTAAAATAATTTTCTCGTCGTCTCGTAAATCTATTTGCGTAAGAGATAATTTGCCGATTTGCCCTACTAAAAGTAAATCTATAGAGATGTCTAGATTTTTGCAGATTCTAGAAATATTTGAAACAACAGAATTTCTAATTCCTCGCTTAAAAATCCCATTCAATGTTGTTTCAGGTATTTTAGTTTTTTTGGAAAAAGCAGTTATTGTTGAGTTTCTTTTTAAAATGTAATTTTTTAATTTTTGTTCTATGTCCATAATTACTCCTTTTATTAAAACAATTATAGCAAAAATTAATTTAAAAAAATAAGTATTTTTTGAATGTTTTGCGTCTTTTTGTATATATTTATATCTAAAAAATTCTAAAAATAGCAAAAAAACTTGGCAAATATGAATTTTAGAATTATTATTATATTAAATTCTAAAATTAGAATTTTATTGGAGGTGCTAATGAAATTTCATATTTTATTTTTTGAAATTATTAAAAAAAAATATCCAAAAACTTATATAGCACATCAACTTAAAATTAGCTATTCAGCATTATTAAGAAAATTTTTAGGAAAAACAGATTTCAAGCTTCAAGAAGCCATTAAAATCAAAGAGATACTAGGTACGGACATGAGTCTTGAGGAGTTGTTTCGGTGGGAGGAGCCAGAGGGGAAGGCAAAGAGGCGGAAAAAGAGCAAAAAAAAGATCAATAAGATAGAGAGCTATATACGAGGGAAATTATGACGCAAGGTAAAAAGAGACAACATTATTATTTTACATTTGGCGAGACGCTTGAAACGCAATTAAAAAAAATGCCAGATAAGAAGCGATTAGAATTCTGCGACGCAATAATTGCGTATGGGCTACATAGAATTCCGCCTAATTTTGAAGGGCTTGACGATATAATTTGGGAAGGGATGAAAGCGTTGATAGATAATTCTAGCTCTTATCTTTGCAGGCGTGAGACGGCGAAAGACTATTTGGAAAAGAATGAAAATAATGGAAATAATGAAAGATTTGAAAGCAAAAAAAGGATTAAAAAAAGTAAAAAAAAACATAAAAAAAAGTGAAAAAACGCAAAAAAAGTGGAAATTTGGACAAAAAAAACTTCGCATATAGATATTATATCATAGATAGTAGTAGCGGACTGTATAATGTGTATAACTTTTTAGGTTTTAAAAAAGTGATTAAGAGTAAAGGATTATTTTGATTAGAGTTATACAGTTATACTGTATAACATGTGTATAACTTTTATTTATAGAGAGAATAGAGAAATAATAAATTTTTTTTAATAAGAGAGAGGGATTTAAAACTTACTCTAACTTTTATCATTTTGTTATATATTTGTTATACTTTAAAAAAATATTATTTGAAATTATTTTATAACAAAAATCGAAAAAAAGCAATAATTTTTTTGATTTTTGTTTAATATTTTCAAAATATTTTCAAAAAAAATTTTTTTGCACTTTTTTAGCGACTGTCATCCGTTCGCACGCGCGCGCACTTTAAGTATCTTAATATATATTAAGATGAGATATATTACTAACTTAGATCTATAGCGTTAACTTATAGTAAGTTTATAATTAAGAGTTAAGATAATAATAATAAGTCTCTGCCAAAGAACTAAAAGTAAGTTATTGTACAAAAAAAATATAAAAAGAATCTTCTTTCTTTTTTTACTTTTTGCTTTTTTTTCTTTTTTTTCTTTCTTTTTTTTTGTTTTTCAAAAATTCACAAAAAAACTGTATAACTTTTTATAATCATAATAGTTTTTTATTATAAAATTAGTATAATTATATCACTGTATAAAAACTGTAGAAAATGTGGATAACTTTGCGATTTTTGTTAAGTTTTTATTTCTTATCTCGCTTTTTAGTATTTCTTAACATAATATCTATTTCATCTAATTTAAAATCTTTTTGTTTATACTTTTCCTTTGTATAATCGCCTATTCCATTTTCATATTGCTGTATAAATCTAATCATTCCAACTGTTCCTAATGCTTTTTTTAACGCTTCAAGTCCTATCTTTCTAATCTCTGCAAAATTATTTAAATTCATTGCCGTATTATTCATAATTTACCTCCATAATGAATTCTATTGGATTCATTACTTTTATTTTTAATTTTAATTTTTTACAAATATTTTTTAATTTATCATCTGTTGTTAAAAATATATCTATATTCTGTTTTTCAGCACAAGCGATATGTAGACTATCTAATGAACGAATTAGAGATTGTTTTTTAATTTTTTTAGCATATTCTAAAATTTCATTTGTATACTTTATTTTTTCCTCAACAATTTGATATAAATTTTTTATTTTTTCTTTTTTATCTAAATTTTTTAATTTATTCATCTCAAAATCTAAAATATCGCTTCCTATAATTTTATATATATCTAGTTTACATCTTTTTAAAATCGTCAATATTGCCTCACTTTCTAAATGTATTCTTTCTTGATTTTGGTCATCAAAAGGTCTACTATAACAGCAATTATCTAAATATATTTTCATTTCTTACCTCTATTTTTCCTTGCTTTTTGCAGGGTTTCTTTGTTGTGTTTTAGTCTTATTTCTAATAATTTTTCAGCAATTCCATATAGATATTTTTTTTCTATATCATCCATTTTGTCATATATGTTCATAATTTCTAAAACTGTTTCATCTATTTTTTTCTCAAAAATATCACCTTTCCCTTCAAGTAACCATATTTTGTTAACTTTATATTCTCTAGCTATGTCGTTTATTACTCTATTAGTAATGTTATATCGTCCTCTTTCTAAATTATGATAATTACTCTGTGTAAGATTTATTTTTTTTGCAAATTTTTCTTGTGTTAATTTTAATTTATCTCTTCTTAAAAATTTTAGTCTATCTTTTAAATCCATGTATTATTCCTTTTTGAAAAAATTATATAAAAAAATAATTTAGTTGTCAATAATAATATTTACAAAAAAATAGTTGACAAATATTAAAAATTGTTTTATATTAGTTGTAAATCATTAAAAAATTGAAACAAATATTTTTAAAAAATTAAAAAGGAGTTTATTTTTATGAATAGAGAAATGAGGCAAATTATAGATAGTTTAGATTATCTTGAAAAAAGATATGTAAAATCTGTAGCAGATGCGATTATTTTTATGAAAAACAAGCAAAAATACTCCTCTCTATATCCTAGCATAGAGCAGACGAAAGGGAAACTGGCGGAGCTGGAGAGGATGAGTGAGGA
>JAIRLV010000014.1 GCA_031259185.1 Elusimicrobiota bacterium
TAAGTTATGTGTATAGCGTAGGAGTAGGCGAACAACAGCAAATATTATATGGATTAGGCAGAATGAATGGCGATTTTAGGCTAGAAAGTACGCAAGCAAATGAAGCATGGCTAGTTAAAGCTCTGCAAACTGCAATTATGAATGCGTTTATAACATTGCCGAAGATACAATTGAGAGGCACAGCTTCAATCAATACAATATCATCAATAATAAATCCGATATTTAATCAAGCATTATTGAACGGGACGATGACAGCAGGGACATTAAGCAATTTAGACAAAACCAGCATAATAAATAACACTGGAAATATAGAAGCTCCCGCAAGTGTAGAGAATAATGGCTTTTATTATCAAATAGAGCCGTTAAGTGATGAGGACATAGCGAATCAAAGAGTGAGAATATTAGTATGTTATTTATCGTCAGGAGTAATAAATAAAGTGCGAATAATCAATAATATATATGGAGCATAGAAAAAAATATATAAAAATAAAATAAATAAAAAGGAGATATAAATGTCAGATATAACAAAACAAAATATAAGCGCCAAAAATGTAGAATTATCGCTATCAATACTTCCCTTATTACCTTATCTAAGTTTGAGTAGTGGGATATCAGAGGAGGGAGTGCAGTGGGAAGACATAGAAGTAGCAAATTATAAGCAAGGAGCAGATGGATTAGTCGGGATAAACACAAAGCCGATTGTGTATACAGGGACGTTGAATTTAATGGCAAATAGTTCGCAAAGAAAAGTCTTAAATGATATTTTACAATTAACAATTCCAAGACCTGGAATAAAGCTAGTAGAGTATGAATTAGTATTGACCGAATTGAATTATATGTTAAATAGACGGATAATATATTCAGGAGGTGTTTTTACAAATATGCCAAGCGGGAATAATTATTCTAAAGAAGATGGACAACAAACTATTGTTTATAAATGGCTATTTCAAGAAAAGATTATAATGTCGTTATAAAAATATAAAAAGGAGAAATAAAAGTATGTCAAATATAACAAAAATAGAAGTAAAAGATGGAGAAAATACATTAAAATTTAATGTTAGGACATTTAAAGCAGTAGAAGGATTAGATTTTGTAAGTAAAATGATAGAAACAGGAGGCAAAGATTTAGTAGCATTTGCGGATAAATTATTCCCATTAGCAACAATGTTAGATGATACTGGCGAGAAAGAAATACAACAATTAGATATAAAAAAGGCAGATGTATTGATACAAAATACAAGTACTTTAATAGAATTATCAAAAAAGATATATGAGGTGCAGAAACCTTTTTTGGGAGACTTAGAGAATTACCAAGTCTAAAACAAACTACGATTAGAAAATATAGTTATAGTGATTTTGGAGTAAGTGATTTGATAGGGAATATATTAAAAGATGAGATAAGTATAATAGATTTGAAGGATATAGATTTGGATGAATTGTATGTATTGAATGTAGTCAAATTTGTGCGAATAAACAATGAGATAGCAGAATATAATAAAAGGTGAAATTTATGTTTAAAGAATTAGTGGTGAGTATATTTTTAAACAAAGCAGCGGCGATTAAGGGATTTGATGAAATAGAAAAAAAAGCGAAACAAAGCTCAAATACAATAATGGGAACATTTGGGAAGGTAGGGAAAGTAGGGGCAATATTAGGAGCAGGAGCGTTAGGGATAGGAATAAAAGCAGTTAGGGATATTTATAAAGAGACTGGTAAATTTGTAGATTTTACAAGTTCATTTGATATGCCAGTAGAAAAAGTAAGTAAATTTACGAATTTAATGTCAATGTTTGGAGGGTCAACAGATGAGAGTTTAAATAGTTTGCAAACGTTAGAGCAGGCTTTAATAGATTTAAGAACAAAAGCAGAGGGACCATTAAAAGAAGTGAGCGCTATATTGGGGATAGACGTAAAAAATGGGACTTCTTCATTAGATTTGATAAAGCAAATAAGAGGTGGATTAACAGATATAAATAGAGGAGGCAAAATAAAATCATTACAAGAATTAGGGATATTTAGTCCATCAATGATGAGATATATGAAAGCAAGCGATAAAGAATTTGAGGAGATGAGAAAAGAAGCGGAAAAGATGTATGTAATCAATGATAAAACAGCAAAAAATTATGAAAATATGCAGCGTACAATTGCAAAAATGAAACAGAGTTGGTATGGCTTTGGAGCGGTGGTATTGGGAGAAACATTAGGACCGATTGAAAAATTTACAGACAAAGCCGACAGTTTTTTCAAAAAGATTATTGCAGATGAAAAAAGTTTGCAAGGCTTGAAATGGGGAGGATTGACATTATTAGGGACAGTGTTATTGAGTTTGACAATAGGAATATTAGCGGCACACGGTCCAATAATAGCATTATCAGCAGCAATAGTAGGTATAGGAGCAACAATAGCAATAAATATGCCAAAAATCAAAGAAGGAATTAAACATTTAACGCCAAAACAGAAAAAATCATTTGGCTTACAATTTGGAGCAGGAGCAACAGTAGGTGGAATTATTGGTGGACTGTTAGGCAGTGTTTTTCCCGTAGTAGGAACAGCTATTGGAGCTACAGCAGGCGCAGCGATCGGTGGAATGGGAACTACAATGGGAATACAAGCATTTAAAACCCTTAAGGCTACACTGAAAAATAGAGATATTTTAAAAAAAGGTGAAAATTTTAATAAATTACCGACTTTAAATTTTCAAGATGAATATAAAAATATGATGAAAAATGACATAGTAGATTTTGAATCTAGCAATAGACATAGACTTTATGCTGAAAGGTATGAACCAACACCACAGAATAATCATTTTGCATTTGGGAATATTTATATTCAAGCGAATAACCCTGAAGAATTAATAAATAATTTGACAAGTAATATAGGTAAAAGTATGGATGATGTTATGTATCAAATTTCAAATAATAAAAGGTAATAAAAAGTATGCCACTAGGACAAATCTTATCAACTTCATTGGGTATAGCATTATCATTTTTGAAATATAATATGTATGCTATAACTTTTATAAATAAAACAAAAAATGAAAAAACTAATGAAATAACAAATAAAGAAGAAATATTATTTCAATTTGACACAATCCAAGAAAGTGAATTTACAGGCAAAGCCACTATTACATCACATCCTACAGAATACGGAATAGATGTTTTAGATTATAAATACAAAGAACCTAATGAACTTAAAATCAGAGGTATAATTTCACAAAAAAATTTTATTGCGGTTTTAGGTTTTTCATTATTGAAGAATAAAGCCGATATTATAAATAAAATTCAAGAAAATTTAGAAAAATATATTAACGGAATACATGCTGTTAATATAAAAACTAAATATAATATATATAAAGATTATACACTTACAAAATATTCTATAAAAGATACATTGGACGAATATGGAATATTTGCGGTAGATATGGAATTTATAAAGATTGTAAAATTGGAAAATTTAGCAGAAAAAAAAGAAGTAAAAAATGAAACTGATACAGCAACAAAATCAACAGGGACAGCTTCTAAAAAGAAAATAAATGATTTAGGCGATTTAATTGGTTTAATTAAAGAAAAAAAATAAGGAATTAGAGTATGCTAGAACAAATAAATTTATTAAATATTCCAAATCAAAATTTCACTTTTGACGGATTAGAAAATACTTTTGAAATAACTTTGAGAACTACAATTTTAAACGATTTAATAATGGATTTGAAAGTTGGTGATAAATATTCGTTTTATTCTAAAATGTGCGTAGATAGACAAGATTTATTATTAACAACATTAAACAAAGAAAAATTATATTTTGTAGATACAAAAGGACAGACTAACCCAAATTATAAAGAATTTAACGATAGATATATTTTGATTTATGAGAGTTAGAGGCATCGCCTCTTTTATGTAGCAGAGAAAACATTATTCTAAATGAAATAATTAGTATTTAAGGGAAGCTTTATCTCTATGCTAAGTAAAAGAGACGAAGTCTCAAGTTCTTTGAAATTTTTTATTATTTTATTTTTGTTTGACAAGTTTTAGAGAATAACCTAGTGGTGTAATAATTTTAAG
>JAIRLV010000052.1 GCA_031259185.1 Elusimicrobiota bacterium
GAAAAACCTTTTTCAGCTCTTACTTCTCAATATATGGAATTTATAACTGATAATTATTACAGAGTAATTAAAAGTGTTATAAATAAAGATATACAAACAGATTTTCCTCTTACAAAAAATAATTTAAATCTTCTTTCTATGCTTCAATCGAATTTTATTCATTATATAGAATTGCTCTATGATGGTAAACTTACCCCTGAATGGGGAGCTAACTTTGACCCTGAATCTTCTATAAAAGATTTCTATTATGCTAATGAAAATAAATTTCAAGAGTATGTAAGGACTTATAGGGAAGCTAAGAAACGAATATATGAAGTGATTAAAAATAATATTATTTTTATTAAGAATTTTGAAAATTTAAGCCTTTATTTGATGGATTTTATTAATAAGTTTAATAAAAAAGCTTCAACTGGAAAATTAAAGGATCAATATAAGAATTATATAAAAGTAGGATTCTTTGAGCAATATTTATCAGGACTTCAGAAGTATATTAGCGTGCTCTCTGATGAAAAATCAACGGAAACTGATAAAGAAAATGCTTTAAATACCATTTATTCTACTTTTATTCATAATACTATAGGTTATAATATAGTGCATGTATTTATTCAGTATCAGAATAAGATAAAAGAATATTTCAATAATCCTCATATTGCAGATGATACTGTTAAATTCTTATTCCATACTTTTACTTTATCTACTTTGATTTTACGTAATTGTGGTAAAGATGAAAGTCCTCTTGCTTTTATTAAAGATAAAAGTAAAAAATTAGCTTATCAGAGTATGAGTTTTCCGTTTGAAAAAGAAATGGATATAAATTATGCAAGAGAACAGTTTTTTGATTGGCTTTTTACTAATACTACAAACTTTTTAAATAATTTCTCTTATATGTATGAAACTGCTATAAAAGAAGCAGAAGAGGAAGCTAAAAAGCAAATAGAAGAAGAGAAAACTAAAGAAACAACAAAACCAAAGAAAAAAAGTATTGAGGAAATCAATAGTCAAAAGAAAAAAGCTAAGAAAATTGCTAAAGAAAAACATGAAGAAATAGCTAAATATAGGGAACTAATAAATACTTATAAAACTCTCCTTAGTACTAGAGATCCTGGAGCATTGAGGACAATGATAACAAATGAAGGCAAATTTGCTTCTTATCTTGAAAGAGAAAGTGATACTTCTGTAATACTTGTTATAAACTTCTATAAAGCTATTCCTGAAGAAGAGAAAAATCTCTTTATTGAAGAAGCTTTAACTGAAGGATGTAATATAAAAGATATAGATTTACAGAAGGTTTATATAGATTCTTTACATAAAACTTCTTCTGTATATGAAAATATAACAGAAAAAATACCTTATACTAAGGTAATAGAAGCAGAAAAAGGGATTTTAAAAGATATTTACAAAAATAATCTTACAATTTATAATATTAAAGGAAATGAATTAGCTAAATATATTTTAGGTAAATCCTTTAATTATTTTAAAGATGATATTATATATCAAATCGAAAAATGGTTAAATACACAAAATATTGATAAAACTATAAATAAAAAGATTAAATTTAAAGATAATGGTAAATTCCAGATTAAAAGATATAATTATATGAATGATCACTCTTTTCATTCTTTTAATACTCCTATAAACTTTTATAAATATGATCAATGGGCATCTATTATGCTTTCTATAAAATATGATATAATTACTGAAAAAGTTGAAATAAAAGAAGAAAAAATAGAAATTTGCTCAAAATGTAAGAAAAATGAAAAAGGGAAAGACAAAGATGGAAAATACTTAAATCTTTGTGAAGAATGTGCTAAAGAAATTAGAGAAGAACAAAAGAAAAAACCCAAAGAAGAACAAGTAAAAGAATGGGTTGAAAAAAGATCTAAAGAGTATGTAAAACCAAAGAAAAAGGTTGGTTTCGATACAGCCAATCCCAATATGCCTCCAATGGTACAAGAAGAAGATAATCGATTCAAAAAAAGATCAAGGAATATAAGACGTTAATTATTAATTAAAAGATTGAGCCTTTTAAAAGGCTCAATCTTTTAATAGTTCAAAAACATTCGTTTATAATTATTATATAAGGAGTTAAAATGGCTTACGAAAATATACTCGAAGTAACAACTGATGATAGATGCCTTGTAAAATGCCCATATTTAAAAGTATATATCCCTGATTCTTATTTTTTACATAGAATAGCAGAATTTATAGGTTCTGATATAGAGACTTTTGGTCTTTTTTATTTTGATGCATATGGAACAGATTCCACTAAATATAATGAAGAGGACCCATTTAAACATCCTAAAAGATATCTTTATACTTTGCCCACCTCTATTCATATGTGTCCGAGCGATATATATGAAGAAAGGGATGAAAAAAAGAAATTAAGACATGTTTTAGAATTTATTCAAGGGGATATGTTTATAAAAAATATAAATGCTATAGAAGACTGGAAAAAAGTTAGTAGTCTTTTACATCTTTTAATTAGTGGTTTTATTCCTAATGAATTAGAATATAACGAAATTTTATCATTTATAAACGAATCTTTAAGAATAAATAAAACCGACTTTGGTGTTGCAGATACTGTACTTGAAATATTAATAGCTGAAATCTCAAGAGATAAAGATGACCCTATGAAACCTTTTAGATTTACTATTAGAGATAATCCTTCTATAAAAATGACTGATAGAAAATCAGTAAAAATAGATAATTTAGGAAGATTAACTAATACTTTTGCGGGTATTTCATCAGCAGATCCTAAACAGGGAGTAACAACTGCTATAACAAGAGCAAGAAATAATATTCCTGAAAAAGTATCAACAATGGAAGAAACACTAGCAGATGTATAAAAAATATTATTAAAATCTTGAGTGTAGGGTATTCCACCCTACACTCAAGTTATTTCCTATGTTAGGATAACATGTTTTAAAAGAGGTTTCTTGAAATAAAATAGAAGTTGTTGGATATTGATGGGAGTTATTTTTGTTAGAAAAATATCATCTAATGTGCTTTCCGCTACATTATAAATAGCTTCCAAATATTCAATTCTCGCTTGTTCCAAATCTTCGTAATACTGAGCTCTTGCTTCTGCTATAAGATTATTGTGAATAGATGAAAAGTTTTTGTTTCTGAATAGTTCAAATTTTTGTTTTAGAATTTTGACTCGTTCTAACACAGAGTCAGCGTAAAGAGATGTTTTTCTGTAAAGTGTTGTAAAATTTGTGTTATTTGCCCTATAACCACCGTTATA
>JAIRLV010000066.1 GCA_031259185.1 Elusimicrobiota bacterium
GTCTAAATTAACTTTGATTTGCATAGTTTTTACACTCTACTTTAAAAAATTGTTGTAAATTATTGGCTACATTTTTTTACAACATTTAGCATTTTATAATTTACATTTATTTAAAAATATTTTATAATAATTATGAAATATCATTTTTTATTCTTGAAAAATATTAATTTTAATTTATATTTTTAATAGAGGTTTAAAATGACAAAAAAATATAAAACGACTTATTTATTCTATAAAAATAATTTTTTTATTGGTATGGCTACTGCTTTTAATCTATTTGGAAATTTTTTTAAATATAATACTTTTGAAAAATCTGAAGAAGTAGATTTTAAGGCTATTGCAAATGATTGGTATATGATTGGGCAAGATATTAAAGAGGCATTTTTTTCTCTAAATTAATTTATTAATAATAGCATTGTAAATATCTTTAAATTTTTTGCTAGACATATCTATAATTGGTTCATACATAAAAGAATTAAGATGAATATTCTCTGGCGTCATTAAAATTACTTTATTTAGGAGCTCGTGATATTCTATTTCATTAGGGAACATATTTTTATACTGTTCTATTAATTTAATTGTTTGATTAGTCTTTACCTCTTTAATTACTGAATCAGTTCCTTCAATTTTATTTATTTCATTTATTTTTTTTATTAAAAAAAACTCGGTTTTTAATCTTATTGCTATTGATAATACTATTTTATTTTCTAACTCCAAACTTTCTTCATTACTTTTCGCAATGTCTTTTGCCGTATCATAAATAACATCTAAAACTATTTTTTCTAATTCATTTTGCCCTATTTGATTTTGTTCTATATCTAAAATTATACTATTAATACATAAAGTTAAGTCTTTTATTTTTAATGTTTCAGTTTCTTTCATAACATGAAGCAAAGAAGTTAATTTTAAATATTCTGTATCGCTAGTTCCTTTACAATATTCAATTAAATTTCTAGCAAATGGTATCAATGATATTAACATTGCTGGCTTATCAAGATTTTTTTTCCAATGCTCAAATGGATTATTTTGATATTTTTCTTTTTTTAATTCAATTTTGTCTTGCAATTTCAGTGCATATAATTTACAATCTCGGTGATATTTCCCTTTTTTCAACAATCTCTCACTAACTGTTCTGTAAAAATCATAATTGTGAGTTAATATAATTTGGAAAAAAATGTCTTCAGCAATAATATCTCTTAAGTACTCTATAATTGCATATTTATTTTGATAGTCAAAAGAATCTGCTATATCATCAATTATAAAAAGCGTTTTTTGTTTTAACTTTTTTCTAATCTCTACCTCAAAAATAATATTTAATAAATATAATGCTCTTTTTTCTCCTTGACTTAACACATTTTCTACTAGGGCTCTTTCATTTATTAATTGATCTCCATATACAAATCTTAAATTTGGAGTTTCTTCTTCTAAAATCACATCTTCTTTATTTTCAATGTCTACATTAAATGGTACATAAAAACGTTTATTGAATTTATTTAAAACATCTTGCCATTGTGTTTTTTCTTCAGATATTTTTGTTCTTATGTTCTCTAATTTTTCAGAATTATATTGTTATATATTCATTAACGACTTATAAATTTCTTTTTGCTCAAATAAATATGCAATCCATAGATTTCTTTTAAAAAGTGAAACATTATTTAAATTTTCTAATATAATTTGATTAGCTTTTATGTAATGTAAAAAATCTCTAAGTTCTTTATTAGTGCTAAGTGTTCTCTCTATATCATTAAAATTTTTTTTTAATTCTTTATTTTCTAATATTTTATTTTTTTCTGCTTCTATCATTTTTTCTAGTTCTTCTTCAGTTTTTATTTCAATTTTTCCATTTAAAAAAACTTTATGGTCAGCTCTAAAAAAACCATTCTCTTTTAAATTTTTTACTACATCTGATGCATTTTTATGATCAAATATTCCTTTTTTGAAAAAAGTTGATTCATCAATTAGTTTATTGTAAGTATTTAAATATTTTTGTAATCTTTCCTGAAAATTGCTATCTTCAAATAATTTTTTTGTTTTCTCATTGAATATTCTTACATATATTAAGCTGGCTAAAAATTTGGCTTTAAAATTTTTCAAACCATCTTCAATTGATTTCAATGTTTCAAAAAATGCTTTATTATCATTTTTAAAAATTATATCAAATGACATAACTCTATCAGGATTTTCTTTTATCCCAGATTGTTCTTTCAATTTTTCTATAATTATTTTTTTTTGCTCATCTATTTCATTAAAAATTTTATCATATTCATTTTTAATTTGTTCATTTATCAACAATGTTTCTATTTTTGAAGGTCTATATGTTTGATCATATGAATTAATAACAAAAATTTCTCTTTTATCTACTTCTTTTTGATTTTGTTTGAGAATTTTTCTATCAGCTTTTTTGGCTGGATATATATTATCGCAAGAATCTTTGCCTTCTGCAAAATCTTTAAATGTTTTTGCAAAAGATGTCTTCATTGAACCATTTGAAGCATAAATTATAAAACTTTTATTTTTTGTAAAATCAAAACTTGTTTCTAATAATTTTATACCATAACAATTTTTAAAAAATATATCTATTTTATCCATTTTACCTCCAATTTAAAATAAATATTTAATATTATACCATATTTTAATTATTTTTGACTTAAAATTTTTAAATATTCATTAATACATTTAATCGCTTCATTTGCATTATAACAGACCTCAATCTTATACCCGCTCTTAAATCCCCAACTTTTCTCCTCGTCAATAAAATCCTTATTCTCTCATAAATTAGATGAAATTTTTTA
>JAIRLV010000048.1 GCA_031259185.1 Elusimicrobiota bacterium
TTTGCGATAAGGGAGGGAGGCAAGACAGTAGGAGCAGGAGTAATAAGCGAGATATTAGCATAAAATATTTTAATTTTAAGTTATTATTTTATATATAAAAATGGAGAATTAATAAAATGGCATTTGAACAAAAAATAAGAATTAAATTAAAAGCATATGATTATAGAATGTTAGATAAATCTTTGAAAGAATTAGTAATGACTGCAAAAAGAACAGGGGCGACGATTGCTGGACCTATTTTATTGCCAACAAAAATAAAAAGATATACTATACAAAGATCAGTTCATGTTGATAAAAAATCAAGAGAACAATTTGAGATGAGGATTTATAAAAGATTATTAGATATATTAACGCCTACGGCGCAGACGGTAGATGCTTTGATGAAATTAGATTTGCCAGCGGGTGTGGATGTAGAGATCAAGCTTTAAGGCGGTGGAATTTATGAAAAGCATAATTGGAACAAAAGTTGGAATGACTAGAATTTTTGATGAAAAAGGAAGCCTTTTGCCTATTACTGTAATCAAGGTTGATAAATGTTGGGCTACAGGTATAAAAACTGTAGAAAAAAATGGATATTCCGCATTACAATTAGGATTTGGCATTAAAAGAGAAAAAAACACGACAAAACCATATAGAGGAATTTTTAAAAATATTAATAATGCCGAAGTTCCTAAATTTTTAAAGGAATTCAGAATTGATGAAAGTGAATTAGTAAATTATGCTTTAGGACAAGAAATTACAGTAGATATTTTTGAGAAAGGTGATTATGTAGATATAGTTGGTGTAAGTAAAGGTAAAGGGTTAACTGGAGTAATGAAAAGACATAATTTTAATGGTTTACCGTCGAGTCATGGAAATGGCGAATATAGAAGAAGAGGAGGTTCTTTGTCAGCTTCTTCATATCCATCAAGAGTTTTCAAAGGTATAAAAATGGCTGGTAGAACAGGCGGAGATAATGTAACATTACAAAAATTAGAAGTTGTTGATATAAAACTTGATGATAAATTAATATTAGTAAAAGGGGCAGTACCCGGAATAAAAGGTAGTTATTTACAATTAAAAGAGACTTCTAAATTTTTAAAGAAAAAGAAAGCAGAAGTTGATTCAAAAACAGAACTTAAATTAAATAAAAAGAGGTAATATACGTGGAACTGTCTTTAAAGAGTATTGAAGGGAAAGATTTGGGGAAAATTGATTTTCTATCTAATATAGATTTGACAAATGATATAAATACTTCTGTAGTACATGAATGTATAGTCAATTATTTAGCTAATCAGAGACAAGGAAGCGCTAACACTAAAACTAGAGCTGAAGTATCTGGCGGTGGAAAAAAACCATGGAAACAAAAAGGAACAGGTAGAGCAAGATCTGGTAGTAATAGTTCCCCACTTTGGAGACATGGAGGAGTAGTTTTTGGACCAAAACCAAGAGATTATTCTTATTCTATTCCAGAAAAGAAAAAAAGAAAAGGATTTCTATATGCTTTGATATTGAAATATAAAAATGATCAAATTGTAGCAATAGATACATTTCAAAATCAAAATATTGAAAAAACAAAACAAGTTGCTCAAATATTGAATCAATTGAATTTGTTAGGCAGATCGCTTTTTGTCATAAATGAGAAACAAGAAAAATTTATTAGAGCGACAAAAAATTTACCTAATGTAGATTTAGTATATATAAATAATATGAACATATATAATATTATGAATTGTGAAAAATTGATATTGGATAAAAAAAGTATAGAATTTTTAAATAAAAAGTTTGAGGATGGAAAATAATTATGCCAATATTAGATAAATATAATACGCTAGTTAAACCAATCTTTACAGAAAGATCTAGTTTTTTGAAAGGGCAAAATAAATATCTTTTTCAAGTTCATAAAGATACTTCAAAAACAGAGATAAAAAAGGTATTAAAGGAAATTTTTAAAGCAGAGGTGGTTTCTGTAAACACGATTAATTACGAAGGTAAAATGAAAAGAATGGGTAGATTTGAGGGGAAAAGATCTGATTGGAAAAAGGCAATTGTTACTTTTAAAGAAGGCTCTTCAATTAATTTTATAGAGGAAACATAAAATAAGGATTATAAAATATGGGAATAATTAAATATAAACCAATTACGCCTGGTAGACGAGGAATGACTGTAAATGATTTTTCGGAAATCACAAAGAAAAGACCTGAAAAATCGCTATTGTTACCTTATTCAAAAAAAGGAGGCAGAAATAGTGATGGCAGAGTGACGGTTAGGCATCAAGGTGGTGGAGCGAAAAGAAGGTATAGGTTTATAGATTTTAAAAGAGATAAGTTTGATGTTGAAGGTAGAATTTTGGGGATAGAATATGATCCAAATAGAACTGCAAATATAGCATTAGTTCAATATATAGATGGAGAAAAAAGATATATTATTTCACCATTAGGATTAAAAGTTGGTGATAAAATTATTAGCGGAGAAAATGTTAATATAAAAATAGGAAATACTATGCCATTATACGCTATGCCTGATGGAACAGTTGTACATAATATAGAATTAAAAAGAGGTAGAGGTGGGCAATTAGTTAGATCAGCAGGGGCATCAGCGCAAATATTAGGTAAAGAAGGAAAATTTGTTCAAATTAGGATGCCATCAGGAGAGGTTAGATTGATTTTGAGAGGATGTTTAGCAACTATTGGACAAATAGGAAATATTGATGTAGAAAATGTTGTTATAGGAAAAGCTGGGAGAACTAGATATATGAATATTAGACCAACTGTAAGAGGAACAGCTATGAATTCAGTAGATCATCCGCATGGGGGAGGAAGAGGAAAAAGTAAAGGGAATAATCAACCCAGATCACCTTGGAATCAGCCAACCAAAGGTTATAAAACAAGAAAAGTTAAATATTCCGACCAATTTATAATTAGAAGAAGAAATGTAAAATAATATAGGAGTTTTGCGATGGGAAGATCTACGAAAAAAGGACCGTATATAGATCAAAGAGTGTTAAAAAAGATTGAATATATTGAAAAAAAAGGCAAAAAGCAGCCAATAAAGACTTGGACTAGGAATACGACTATTTCTCCAGAATTTGTAGGGCATACTTTTAATGTTCACAATGGAAAAAGTTTTTTGCCAGTATTTATAACGGAGAGCATGGTAGGTCATAAATTAGGAGAATTTGCTCCCACTAGGACGTTTAGAGGGCATTCTGGAAGTAAAAAATAAAATTTACGAGGCAATGTGAAATGAGTGAAAATATTTCAAAAATAAAATATTTGAGAACAAGTTGGCGAAAAGCTAGTCAAGTTATAGATTTAATTAGAGGGAAAAGAGTAGATAAAGCTATTGGGATTTTGACATTTACCAATAAATATGTAGTTCCTGAAATTTTAAAAGCAGTAAAATCTGGAGTAAATAATATGAAAGAAAATCCAGAAAACGTTTTTATAAAAGAGGTATATGTGGGACAAGGAATGATGATGAAAAGATTGAGACCTGGTCCACAAGGACGAGCTATGATGTATAAAAAGAAAACTTGTATGGTCACTTTAAAATTAGAAAGAATATAATATGGAGGTATCATTTAGTGGGACAAAAAGTTCATCCAAAGAGCTTGCGAATCGGATATATCTATGATTGGGATTCAAAATGGTTTACAAAAAAGGATTTTTCAGATTTTATAGAGCAAGATTATAAAATTAGAACGTTTATTAATAAGAAATATAGGAATGCAGGAATTTCTTCTGTAGGTATTGAAAGAGCAGGTAAATATGTCAGATTGAATATTAATACGGCAAGACCCGGTGTAATTATTGGTAAAAAGGGGAATGATGTTGAATTTTTGAAAACAGAGACAGAAAAATTGACAAAACAAAAGACTTTTATTAATATAGTTGAAATTAAAAATCCGGAGTTAGATGCCCAATTAGTAGCAACTACAATTGCTCTACAAATAGAAAAAAAAGTTTCTTATAAAAAAGCGATGAAAAAAGCTATGGAAAAAGTTTTCAAACTTGGCGCTAAAGGTGTAAAAGTTATGATTGGAGGCAGACTTGGGGGAGCGGAAATTGCTAGGACAGAATGGGATAGATTAGGCAGAGTTCCTTTACAAACTTTTAGAGCGGATGTAAAATATGGTTTTGCAGAGGCTTATACTACATATGGACAAATTGGCATAAAAGTTTGGATTTTTCATAAAGAATTTTTGGAGAGACCGGATTTTAGTAGTAATCCGATTAATATTAAAAATGAAAATAGCATGAAAAATTAGAATTTTAAGAAATAATTAAATCGAGGTAATATATATGTTAATGCCTAGTAAAACGAAATATAGAAAATTGCAAAAAGGAAGAATGAGAGGAATGGCTAAGGGTGGAGATTACATAGCTTTTGGGACATATGCTTTGCAAGCATTAGAACCTGGCTGGATAAAAAGCCAACAAATAGAGGCTTCTAGGATTGCATTAAGCAAATATTCCAAAAAAGGCGGAAATATGTGGATTCGTATTTTTCCCGATAAGGCTGTTACAAAAAAACCAGCGGAAACTAGAATGGGGAAGGGAAAAGGATCTCCTGAACTATGGGTGTCAGTAGTTAAACCGGGAAGAATATTATTTGAAATTGAGGGGTTATCTGAAGAAGAAGCAAAAGAAGCTATCAGATTAGCCTCCCATAAATTACCAATAAAAACTAGATTTATTAAAAAACAGGCGGTATAAATAAATGAATTTAGTAGAGATTAGAGAAATGTCAAAAATAGAATTGATTGCGAAAATAGAAGAATTGAAAGAAAAAAAATTTAGATTAACTTTTAAGCATAAAACAACAGTTTTAAAAAATACTATGGATATAAGAAACATTAGAAAAGATATTGCTAGAATTAATACAATACTTAATGAAAAAAATATGAATAAACATTGATTTTTATATATTAAAATGGAGATTTGTAATAATGGACGTTAAAAAGAAAAGGGTTTTAGAAGGAAAAGTAGTTAGCGATAAAATGAATAAAACTAGAGTAGTTTTGGTAACTAGGAAAGTAAGGCATCCGCTATATGATAAAATTATAACAAAAACAACTAGATATATGATCCATGATGAAAACAATGTATCAAAACTAGGAGATATAGTAGAAATTTCTTATTTAAGACCAATCAGCGCTAATAAATCTTGGGAGCTTTTAAAGGTTTTGAAAAAAGCATTAATTTAATAAGAGGGATAATATGATACAACAACAAACTATGCTAAATGTTGCCGATAACTCAGGCGCCAAAAAAGTCATGTGTATAAAAGTTTTAGGCGGTAGTAAAAAAAGATATGCGACAATTGGAGATATTATTGTGGTTGCAGTTAAAGATGCTATTCCGGGAGCAGGCGTAAAAAAAGGAGAGGTTGAAAAAGCGGTTGTTGTTAGGATGAAAAGAAATTATAGAAGGCAAGACGGTTCTTATATAAGATTTGATGAAAACGGAGTAGTTATTATTAACAATAATAATGAGCCAAAAGGAACAAGAATATTCGGTCCAGTGCCAAGAGAATTGAGAGAAAAGAATTTCATGAAAATAATATCTTTAGCGCCAGAAGTTTTATAATTTTTAAGAGGTTAGATATGAGGATAAAAGTAAAAGATAAGGTTATAGTTTTGTCTGGAAAAGATAAAGGGAAAGTGGGAAATATTTTGAAAGTTTTTACAAAACAGGATAAAGTTTTAGTTGAGAAAATCAATATAGTTAAAAAATCTGTAAAAGCTACTAATAAAGAGGAAAATGGTGGAATTATTGAAAAAGAAATGCCTATAAAAGCATCAAAAATTATGTTGGTTTGTTCTAAGTGTAATAATCCGACTAGAATTAAAAAAGATATTTTATCTGATGGTAAGAAAGTTAGAATTTGTAAAAAATGTGGGGAAATTATTATTTAGTAGGAAGTGAAAATGACTAATTTATTAAATCATTATAAAAAAAAAGTAGCGCCTAGCTTGACAAAAAAATTTGCTTATAAAAATATAATGCAATGTCCCAAAGTAGAAAAGGTTGTAATTAATATTGGAATTGGTGAAGCAAAAGATCATTCAAAATCTGTTGATATCGCAGTCAATGAATTGACGCTTTTATCAGGACAGAAAGCAGTTGTTACAAAAGCAAAAAAATCAATTTCTAATTTTAAATTGAGACAAGGTATGTCAATAGGCTGTAAAGTTACGCTTAGAGGCGCAAGGATGTATGATTTTCTTGATAGATTATTCAATATTGCAATGCCTAGAATTAGAGATTTTCAAGGGAGCGATTATAATTCTTTCGATAGTAATGGTAATTATAATTTAGGAATAAAAGAGCAATATATATTTCCTGAAATAGATTTAGACAAATCAGATAGAGCTAGAGGGATGAATATTACGATTGTTTGTTCTTCAAAAAATATAGAACAAAATAGAGCGATGTTATTTGAAATGGGTATGCCATTTAAAAAAAGAAAATAAAATTAGGAGAAAATATAAGTGGCAAAAAAAAGTTTGATAGTTAAACAAAAATTAGAACCAAAATTTTCTACAAGAAGATATAGTAGATGTAAAATATGTGGGAGACCAAGAGGCGTTTTAAGTGATTTTGGAATTTGTAGAATATGTTTTAGGCAAAGAGCGTATAATGGCGAAATTCCAGGTATAAAAAAAGCAAGTTGGTAGATTTAATAAGTTTTTAAGGGAGGAATCTTATAATGTCAGTTACCGATCCAATTGCAGATATGTTTACATGCATTAGAAATGCCAATATTAAAAAAAAAGAGTTTGTTGAAGTTCCTGCTTCAAAAATTAAAGAAAATATTCTAAAAATTATGGAGCAAGAAGGTTATATTAAAGGTTATCAAGAGATAAAAGAGGGAGTAAAAAAAAGTTTTAAAATTGCCTTAAAATATGCGCAAAATCCAAATAGAGATAGAGTTATAAGTAATATCAAAAGAATTAGTAAACCGGGATTGAGAATATATAGGGGCATTACTGATATACCGAGAGTTAGAGCTGGAATAGGTATTGCATTAATTTCTACTTCAAAAGGATTGATGACAGATAAAGAAGCTAGGAAACAAAACATTGGCGGAGAAGTGATAGGATATATCTGGTAAGAGTTTTAAAATATATATTATAAAAAAATGGAATAAATTAATAATTAATAAAAAATTTTAAAATTTTAATTTATGAGAAGATATAAATAAAATATTTAATATTAACATACTTGTATTGATAAAGGAAGGATTGGTATAAAATAATGAGTAGAATAGGTAAACAAGAAATAATTATTCCTAATACTTTGAAAGTTGAAATTAATGATAAAGTTATACTTTCAAATGGAAAAGTAACAAAAGAAACTGTTATTCCTGATAATATAAAAGTTGTTTTTGAAAATAATAAAATTTTGATCAAAAGAGATAATGACGAGAATAAGACAAAAGCTTTGCATGGACTTACAAGAAAATTAGTTGCTAATAATGTGGCAGGATTTCAAAAACCTTTTCAGAAAATATTGCAAATAAAAGGCGTAGGATTTAGAGCAACGCTAAATGGTAATAAGTTGGTTTTGAATGTAGGATATTCGCACACTGTAGCACTTAATATACCGCCTCAAATAGAGGTCAAAATAGATGCAAAATCTAACCAAATTTTAGTAGAAAGTCAAGATAAATTAAAACTTGGAGAATTTGCTGCAGATATTAGGTCGGTTAGACCGCCAGAACCTTATAAAGGGACAGGGATAATGTATTTGAATGAAAAAATTATTAGAAAAGCTGGAAAATCTGCAAGTTCTGGAAAAAAATAAATAAAATTTTAAATATAAGTTTAAGGGATTATTCATGGATACAAAAATAAAAAGAGACAAAAAATTGAGAAAAGAAGTTAGAAATTTTAGGATAAGAAAAAAAGTAAAAGGTACAAATGAGAGACCTAGACTTTTATTTATAAAAACATTAAAATATTTGTATGCTCAAATTATTAATGATGAGACTGGAAAGACTATAACAGGTTTTACAACATTAAAAAAAGAAACCATTAAATCTAAGAGTTTAAAGAATCTTGAAGCTAGTAATTTATTTGGAGAATTTGTTGGTAAAAAAATGAAAGAAATAGGCATAAAGCAATTAGTATTTGATAGAAACGGTTATTTGTATCATGGTAGAGTAAAAACATTTGCTGATGCCGTTAGGAAAGAAGGAATAAATTTTTAATATTAAGTATTAAAAAATGAAAAAATAATTTTCTTGTGAAATAAGGAGTTTTTTGTGACAGAAAGTATAGATAAAAAAGAAACTTTAGTAGATGAAAAAAAAGAAAAAAATTATAAAGAGAATCTTGTAGTTGTTAACAGAGTAACAAAAGTTGTAAAAGGTGGAAAAAGATTTGGATTTAATGCTTTGGTAGTTGTTGGAGATGAAGCGGGAAAGGTTGGTTGTGGAATTGGAAAAGCAAAAGGAGTTCAAGAAGCAATAAAAAAAGCTGTTAGATTAGCAAAAAAAGGTATGATAGATGTTCCAATACAAGGTACAACAATTCCACATGAAATAATTGGCGAATTTGGCGCAGGGAAGGTTTTATTGAAACCAGCGGCGCCTGGAACAGGAATTATCGCAGGCGGAGCAGTCAGAGCGGTTTTAGAAGCCGCAGGATATAAAGATATTCTAAGCAAATCTCTTAGGAGCAATAATTCTTTTAATGTCGTATATACAACATTAAATGCATTGAAAAATTTACAAGTGAGAGAAAAAGTTAATGATCTGAAAAAGGAAAATTAATTAAAAATTTTGGGAGTATTATATTTATGAAGTTGACAGAATTAAAACCAGCTGTTGGAGCTAAAAAAAAGAGAAAAAGAGTTGGAAGAGGATATGGGTCTGGATTAGGCAAGACTTGTGGCAGGGGAAGTAATGGTCAAAATTCTAGAAGTGGCGGCGGAGTTAGAATAGGCTTTGAAGGTGGACAGATGCCACTAGTCCGTAGAATTCCTAAAAGAGGTTTTTCAAATTTCTTTTTTAAAAATAAGTTTATTTTGATGAATTTGAATGAGTTGGAGCAAAAATTTGTTGATAAAGAGACCATAACAATAGATGATTTTATAAAAAAAGGAATTATTAAAAAAAATGAAAAAATTAAAATTTTGGGAAATGGCGAATTAAAAATTAAAAAAATAATAGAAGCTCATGCTGTTTCTGCTTCAGCAAAACATAAAATTGAAAAAAATAATGGGAAAATAGAAATTATTAATTAAAAAATTATGTTTTAAATATTAAGGAAAAATAAGGATATTATAATGATTAAAAATTTAACAGAACTTTTTAATATACCTGAATTAAGAAAGAAAATATTTTTTACACTTATAATAATCGCAATATATAGATTGGGTATAGCGATTCCCACGCCTGGTATAGATGGTGAAGCTTTGAAAATGTTTTTTGCTAATCAAAATAATACTTTATTTGGTTTTCTTGATATGTTTTCGGGTGGAGCTTTAAATAAATTTTCTATATTTTCTATGGGAGTAATGCCGTATATTAACTCGTCTATTATAATGTCGCTCTTGCAGACAATAATTCCTTATTTTGAAAAGTTGTCTAGAGAAGGAGAAGAAGGTAGAAAAAAACTAATTCAGATTTCTAGATATGGAACATTAATTTTAGGAATAATACAATCTTTTGGGTTGACATTTATGATACAAGCTATGAGAGCGCCAAATGGTAATCCAGTTGTTTTAGATCCGGGTATGTCGTTTCAATTGTTATCCGTTTTGACTTTAACGACTGGGACAGTTTTTATAATGTGGATGGGAGAACAAATTACGGAAAAAGGAATTGGCAATGGGATATCTATGATAATTTTTGCAGGGATTATTGATAGGCTTCCGGGCGCGGCGAAAAATGTAGTATTGCTTTTACAAAGCGATGGGATATCATTATTAAAAGTGATTATAACTTTGGCAGTAGTTATATTGGTAACAGCTCTAGTTGTAAAAGTTGAACAAGGACAGAGACGTATTCCTATTCAATATCCAAAAAGAAGTTCAACAGGTAACATGGTAGCAGGCGGACAAACTTCATTCCTTCCCATAAAAGTTGATCAATCAGGAGTTATTGCCGTTATATTTGCAATTTCTATAATTTCATTTCCTATTACAATAGCACAATTTTTCCCAGAAGCTCCAATGTCTAAACATATATTTTCTTTATGGCAAAGGGCTGGTGCGTTATATCATATAGTTTATGGTTTACTGATTATATTTTTCTGTTATTTTTATACGTCTATAACCTTTAATCCGTATGATTTAGCAGAAAATATTAAAAAATCTGGTGGCTTTATACCAGGTATTAGACCGGGTGAAGATACAGGAGAATATATTGAAAAAATTATAATTAGAATCACATTTTTTGGTTCAATATTTATAGCATTATTAGCCATCATGCCAGATATTTTGAGAAGTACTTTTAATATTCCTTTTTATTTTGGAGGAACAGCGCTTTTAATCGTAGTTGGAGTTGCATTAGATGTTTTGAGTAAATTAGAATCATATTTAATTATGAGACATTATGATGGATTTATGGAGCAAGGTAGAGTAAAAGGGAGATATTTTAGTACAAAATGAGTAAATTAATAATTTTATTTGGTGCGCCAGGCAGTGGAAAAGGAACTCAGGCAAAAAAAATTACAGAAAAACTAGGGTTTATACATATTTCTACAGGGGATATATTAAGGAGGGAAGTTCAAAATAAATCTAATTTAGGGAAAGAAATTGAAAATATTATTATATCTGGAAAACTTGTTAATGATGATTTAATTCAAAAGCTAATTGTTAAAAATATAAATTTCGATAAAAATTACATTTTAGATGGATTTCCAAGAAATTTAAAACAAGCAGAATTTTTAGATAGATTTATATTTGAAAATAAAGAAAAAGAATTGGAAATTAGAAAAGTTTTATATTTGAATTTGCCAGAAGCAGAAATTATAAAGAGAATATTAGGAAGGCGAATTTGTTCTAATTGTAAAAAAGAGTATAATGTATTGCTTCACAAAATAGATAATAATAATTGTTTGTTATGTAATTCGCAATTGGAAATTAGAAAAGATGATAATGAAAAAGCGATAAAAAAAAGAATAGATGTTTATTTTAAAGAAACTTCATTATTAATTGATTATTATAAACAAAAAAATTTATTGCTTGATATAGATGCGAATGATACGATAGAAAATATAAGTAGCTATATTTTTGCTAATATTGGAAAAATATAAGATGTCTGTTAAAATAAAAGATTTAAAAGAACAAGAAATAATGAGAACAGCAGGCAAAAAATTAGCAAAAATATTAGACATTTTAAAATTGGAAGTAAAAGAAGGGATAACAACAAAATTTTTAGATAAAATTGCCTTTGAATTGATATTGAATGAAAAAGCAAAACCCGCTTTTTTGGGGTATAATGATTTTCCCGGAACAATTTGTACTTCTATCAATGATGAAATAGTTCATGGGATACCAAGCGATAAAAGATATTTGAAAAATGGAGATATTTTATCAATAGATATAGGATTATTTTATAATAATTATTGCGTTGATATGTCAATAACTGTTCCTATAGGTGCAATAAGTGTAGAGAATCAGAAATTGATAGATGTTACCAGACTTTCTTTATTGGAAGGCATAAAATTTGCTAAGGTAAATAATAGACTTGGAGATATTGGGCATAATATACAAAAAGTTGTTGAAAATGCTGGCTTTAATGTGGTGATGGAATATACTGGGCATGGAATTGGCCAAAATATGCATGAGCCGCCAGAAATTTTACATTATGGCAAAGAAAATACAGGTATGCAATTAAAAGCAGGTATGGTATTTGCTATAGAGCCGATGGTGAATGTTGGAACTTGGATGACAAAAATTTTAGACGATGGATGGACTGTTGTTACAAAAGATGGAAAAAATTCTGCGCATTTTGAACATACTGTCTTGATTAGAAAGGATGAGCCAGAAATTTTAACAAAGGTTTAAAATGAGGAATAAATGGTTAATACTGATAAAATAGAAGTTGAAGGAATAATATTAGAAGCATTGCCAAATGCAATGTTTAGAGTGGAATTAGATAATGGGCACAAAATTCTAGCTCATATCTCTGGGAAGATGAGAATGAATTTTATAAAAATTTTGCCTGGCGATAAAGTAAAAATGGAATTATCTCCATATGATTTGACTAGAGGAAGAATTATATATAGAGGGAAATAATTTGGAGGGAGCAATGAGAGTTAGAGCATCAATAAAAAAAATGTGCGCAAAATGTAAAATAATTAAAAGGAAAAATATTTTGAGAGTAATTTGTGAAAATCCTAGACATAAACAAAAACAAGGGTAGACAATTTGGAGGTTTTTAATGGCAAGAATAGTAGGTATAGATTTACCTAAAAATAAAAGAGTAGAAATTGGTTTGACTTATATTTATGGAATAGGACGAGAAACTTCAAAGGCTATTTTGCAAGAAGCAGATGTTAATTTTGACACGAGAGTAAAAGATTTAACAGAGGCAGAAGTAGGGAAACTTACAAATATTATAACAAAAAACTTTAAAGTTGAAGGTGATTTAAGAAGAGAAATTTCACAAAATATTAGAAGACTTAGAGATATCAAATCATATAGAGGCTTGAGGCATAAAAATAATTTACCATCTCGCGGACAAAGAACTAAAACAAACGCTAGAACTAGACGAGGGAAAAGAAGTATGGCAATAAAATTGAATAGACCTGTAGGTAAATAATAAAAATTTTGGAGGACAAAGACTCGTGGCAGTAACAACAAGTAATAAAAAAGCTAAAAAAGCGCTAAAAGCTAAAGTTACAGTTAATGGAATAGCTTTTATTAAATCTTCCTTTAACAATACGATTATAACAATAGCTAATGAAAAAGGAGAGCCATTGTGTTGGGCATCTTCAGGGGCTGTTGGTTTTAAAGGTACAAGGAAGGGTACGCCATTCGCAGCTCAGCAGGCAGCTGAAGAAGCTGCCAAAAAAGCTTTCAATTTTGGAATTAGAAATGTTGATATTAATGTAAAAGGTCCGGGATCTGGTAGAGAAACAAGTATTAGAGCGATACAAGCAGCTGGATTAAACATTATGTCTATTAAAGATGTTACACCTATCCCTCATAATGGTTGTAGACCTCAAAAACAAAGAAGAGTGTAGTAAAATTAAGGAGGATTAAGTTGGCTAGATATATAGGATCTGTTTGTAGATTATGTAGAAGAGAAGGGATGAAATTATTTTTAAAGTCGGATAGATGCAATTCATTTAAATGCGCAATGGAAAAAAAACCATTTGCACCGGGACAACACGGCGCTGTTAAAAAATTTAAATCTTCCGAATATGGTATACAATTAAGAGAGAAACAAAAAGCTAAAAGGTATTATGGAATTTTGGAAAATCAATTTAGAATATATTTTGAAATGGCTGAGAGAATGCCCGGTAGAACTGGTGAAAATTTACTTGTTTTGATTGAAAGAAGATTGGATAATGTTGTGATAAAATCAGGTTTATTTAAATCAAAACAAACAGCTAGACAATTTATTACGCATGGACATATTTTGGTCAATGGGAAAAGACTAGATATACCTTCTTATTTGGTAGAAGAAGGAGATGTGATAAAAATACTAGATAAAAGTAAAGATACTTTGGTTATAAAGCAAGTACTTGAAGAAGCAAATCAGTCGCAATCAATAATACCTTCATGGTTAAATGTAGATTTAGAAAAATTAGAATCAAAAGTTATTAGAATACCAAATAGAGAGGATATAACTGTTCAAGTCAATGAACAATTAATAGTTGAATTATACTCTAAATAGTAATGGATAGAATGAGAATTAGTCTCAAATTATAGCACATAGCAGAATATACTTTTTGTTTCAAACAAAATTTTAGTACTGTTATTTAAAATAAAGGAAGGTTGATTTATGACTAAATTAAAGAAATTGATAATACCAAATAATTTGCAAGTTGATATGGATACTTTAACCTCTAATTATGGGAAATTTGTAGCCGAGCCATTTGAAGCTGGATATGGAAATACTATTGGAAATTCTTTGAGGCGGATTTTGTTATCTTCAATGGAAGGGAACGCAATAACTGCTATAAAAATTAAAGGCGTAACTCATGAATATTCTGTGATACCTGGTGTTTTACAAGATGTAATGCAGCTTATTCTAAATCTAAAATTAGTTAGATTTAAAACAGATTTAGAAGAGGTACAAAGATTAAGACTCTATAAAAAAGGCGAAGGAGAAATTTTAGCTGGAGATATAGAAACTAATTCAAATATTGAAGTTGTTAATAAAGATCTAGTTATTGCTAATCTTGATATACGAGGCGAGCTTGACATGGAGTTATATGTTGGTAAAGGAAGAGGCTACTTGCCTGTAGAAGAACAGGACAAATCTAAAATATCAACGAATACTATCGCAATAGACGCGATTTTTAGTCCGATAGTTAGAGTTAATTATGAAGTAGAAAATGTTCGCGTAGAACATATAACGGATTTTGACAAATTAATAATTGAGATTTGGACTGACGGTACTATAAAACCAGAAGATGCTTTATCATATTCAGCAAAAATATTAAAAGATTCTATGAATATATTCATTAATAACAGCGATAATAAGCAATTTCTGATTGGGTATAAAAAAGTTAATAAAGAAACAAATGAAAATAAAACTAATGATAAAAGTGAAACAATAAAAAATTTTCTAACTCAAACAGTAGATATAATAGAATTATCTGTTAGGAGTGCTAATTGTTTAAAAAGTGCTAAAATTAGAACAATAAAAGAGTTAGTAAGTAAAAAAGAAGTAGAACTTTTGACATATAAAAATTTTGGGCGAAAGTCATTAGATGAAATAAGAGAAAAATTGCAACAAATGGGATTAAATTTAGGGATGGATTTACATACGTATTAAAAAAGATAGCGATAACTTTAAGTTGTGGAGGATTACAAAATGTCTGGAACAAAAGCTGGCAGAAAATTAGGTAGAAAAACAGGACATAGAATAGCTTTATATAGAAATATGGCGTCTAGCTTGATAAAGTATGAATCAATAAAGACGACACAAGCAAAAGCTAAAAGTTTGAAGAGTTTTATAGATTCATTAATTTCTAATGCTAAAAAAGACGATATAAATGCTAGAAGAAAAATTAGGAAAGATATTCAGCAAAAAGAAATATTGTTAAAATTATTTAACGAACTAGTTCCTAGATATAAAAATAGAGAAGGCGGTTTTGTAAAATTAGTAAAACTTGGGAATAGAATGTCTGATAACGCTCCTATTTGTTGTATAAAACTTATTTCCTAGGAGAATAATAAAGTGTTTTTGTCTAAATTAGTTAATGTTTTTTCTTTTGATTTAGGTATGGATTTAGGGACATCTAACACTTTAATTTTTTTAAAAGGAAGCGGTATTATTTTGAAAGAGCCTTCAGTTGTGGCTATTGATAGAAACACAAAAGATGTTTTAGCTGTTGGTAAAGAAGCAAAACAAATGGTTGGCAGAACTCCGGCTAATATCGTTGCCGTAAGACCGCTAAAAAATGGAGTAATAGCAGATTTTGAAATTACGGAGGAAATGATAAGATTCTTTATTAGAAAAGTTAATTCAAAAAAAACTTTTTTGAGTCCTAGAATAGTCATTGGAGTTCCGTCAGGTATT
>JAIRLV010000208.1 GCA_031259185.1 Elusimicrobiota bacterium
AAAACTATTGGCATTGGCATAAAATTTTGGGTTTCATTACAAGCATATCCTATCATTAAACCTTGATCCCCTGCTCCACCTATGTCAACACCTTGCGAAATATCTGTAGACTGTCTGCCAATTGCATTCAAAATCCCACAACTTTTATAATTAAAACCAAATTTAGCATCGTCATATCCAATATTTTTTATTATATTTCTAGCAATTATTTGAGGCTCAAAAGTTGCAGTTGTCGTAATTTCTCCGCCAATAATCATCATTCCAAAAGTAACAAAAGTTTCACAAGCAACTCTTCCGTTTATATCTTGCCGCAAGACCTCATCTAATATAGCATCAGAAACTTGATCGCAAACTTTGTCTGGATGTCCTTCAGTAACAGATTCAGAAGTAAACATATAATTTATTTTTGACATTTACTTTTTTCTCCTAAATAAATATATTTGTATTTATAAATTATTCAAAAATCGCCTCATAAACTCCCATATATTTTGGAATAAAACAATTATCTAAAAGAATACAATTTTCTATATATGAATTGTTTTTTATGTACACAGAATCGCCAATTATACTATTTTTAATAAAAGCATTCCTCTCAATTTTACAATTATTCCCAATTACTGATTCCTTAATTGTCACATTATGATCAAAATTATTAAACAAACCAATAACACTTTTATCATCTAAATGGATATTTGCATTTTTGACTTTGTAATTAAAATTATCTGCAAAAACATTGCTTTTTATCAATTTCCCATGTAAAACATCTAATTGTGCTCTCTTATAAGCTTTTATATCGCCTATATCGCACCAATAGTCTTCAGTTTCATATTCAAAAATTGGAATATCTTTTTGTAATAAAAGAGGAAAAATATTATCTCCAAAATCACAAAATTGACTTTTTGGAATATAATCAAAAATTTCTGGTTCAAAAATATAAATGCCGGTATTGATTCTATTTTCATAAATATCTTGTATTTTGGGTTTTTCAACAAAACTTTTTATTCTATTATTTTCATCGCTAACAACAACTCCGTATGGAAGTATAAAATCATATTTTTTTAAAACTATTGTCGCTAAACTTTTTTTAGATTTATGGAAATCTATAACTTTTTTTAAATCTAAATCTACAAGCCCATCGCCGCTCATTATGACAAAAGTATCATCTATAAACTTTTCTCTAACTTTACCAAGCCCTCCTGCAGTTCCCAATAATTCTTTTTCAAAAGAATATTCTATATTAACTCCAAAATCTGTTCCATCATTAAAATAACTTTTTATCATGTCTGGTAAAAAATGTAAATTTATAGTAATATCTTTTATATTTGCTTGCTTCAAAATATTTATGGTATTGCATAAAATAGGCTTATTACAAATTCGTATCATAGGTTTTGGCATTTTTAAAGTCAAAGGTAATAATCTAGTTCCTTTTCCTGCGCACATTACAAATGCTTTCATTGATTCAATCTCCTAAAATATAAATATCTAAAATGTATTTTCTAATTATAGCATAAAAACAATTTTTTTTAAATAGGGAAATTATAAATTTTTTTTATTATCAATTTCCCAAAGTTTTGCATACTTTACAAAACTAGATATACTAGAAAAAATATGATAAAAAATTCCCGGGAATCCATCAAAAATTCCAAATTTTAAAAATAATCTTTTAAAAATTTCAAAAAATAAAACTAAAATTTTATAAGCTCTAAACTTTTTATGATTATTAAACTTTTTTTTTGCATCTAATTCTGTATAAATGTTAAATCTTTCCCAATATTCAAACATTGAATGGTAACTATAATGTTTCATAAAATTTTTTAGATATGCTTTTTTCCCATTCAAAATCAAGCTTTCATGAACTTCTATTGTTTCAAATCTACCTTCATTTTTCTTAAATAATCTTAATTGATAATCTGGATAAGTCCCTCCATATTTTACTTCTCTCCCACAAAAAAATAATCTCCTTGGAATATAATAACCATTTATATTTGTTTTATTATTTTCAGCTAGTACTTCTACAATTTCTAACTTTAATTTTTCAGTTACAACTTCATCTGCATCCAGACTTAAAATCCAATTATTTTTTGCCATTTCTATCCCAATATTTTTCGTTTTTCCAAAACCCTGCCATTCAATTTCATATAAATTAATTTTTTCAGCTTTAAAACTATTTATTATTTCAATAGTTTTATCTGTGCTTTTTGAATCCAAAATAATAATTTCATCTGAAATATCTAAAATATTTTCAATACACCTTTTTATATTTTTCTCCTCATTTTTTGTTATTATTACAATTGATATTTTTTCAAAATTAGACATTAAAATCTCCAATCTTTTGTTAATAAAAAAAGCCAAATAATATAGAAATTTAAAAAAAAAAACTTTGTGCGTTAGCGATATATATCATAAAATAAATAAAAATAGAAATAGAAATATTTAAAATTAAATAAAATAATAAAAAAATAAGGCTCTTGACTAGGGCGTGTTGACACAAGAATAAAAAAAAGTATAAAAGGAAGTATGAAAATAACAAAAGAACAATTAAAAAAAATAACGCCACATTTGCCTAAGCAAAGAGGGAACGTTAGCATT
>JAIRLV010000076.1 GCA_031259185.1 Elusimicrobiota bacterium
CGGCGAAGTTTTTTTAGTTGGTTGACTAGAAGTTGTTTTTTTGGCCCCTGGGCCCCGCGACATTTTTGTTGACTAGACCTAAATTCCCGTGCCAATTCGTACCAGAAGCGGTACGAAAAATTGAGAAAAAGTTGGTGCAAAAACTGACAGCAGAAACAACAGCATATGTTCTCATATTTATAAATTAATTATAGCTTAAAATAGTCGTTATTAAAACAAGTATTAGTTTTTAGATCAATGATTTTAGGAATAGATATGCTTAAAGGTTTTAAATACTTTTTTGTTGACGCATTTGGCTCGTAAATATACAATTTAGGTGAGATAAGCTTCCCTATAAGGAGACCTAAATTAAACAAAACATTTTTAGCCGAAAATTTAGTATTATCTAAATAAGAGTTTATCTTCATATAACTTATCACTGTTAAAAAGTTAATTAAAATATGTCCCATTAATCCTTCAATAGTATGAACACGTAAAGGTGTTAGCATTGCATTATTTTTTGATATATCAAAAACTTGTTCTATATAACTCCTACTAGAATAATAGGGCAAAATTTCAGATATTTCTAGGTCTAAAGATGATAATAATATAAATGTACCTAAAAGTTTTGATTCAATTTCTAGTTCTTCATTACTTAACCGCTTCTTTACACTTTTATCAATATTATTATTTACTAAAGCAGCGATTTGATCATTTCTTTTATTGTGATCAACAGCAATATAAGCATATCCAATATGACCGTGTAAGTTGATTTTGATTTTTTTTACGAATAAAAGTCTACCATTATGAACTACATGATTGTTCATATTAATTATTTCTTCAAAATGTTTTCCAATTAGTTCTTTAGCTATCAATCGATTTGAAACCATCCTGGTAACAAAATTAATATTATTTGAATATAAAAATTTAATATTATCTTCAGAATAATATCCTGCATCTAAAACAGCGTATTTAATATCTATATCATATGATTTTAGCTCGTTAATAGTATTTTGTAGAGTTGAAACATCTATGATATTTCCTGCTACAACACGAAAATATATCGGAATCTTTTTAATCCTGTCAATTACGTAAATTAATCTTACTTCATTACTTATTATGCCATTATGATTGCTAATTTTTGTTAATTCTATATTAATATCGTTGGGAGCTCCTGTACTATCTATAATAATTCCGCATATACTTTTATCATGATAGATGATATTAAAATAATCTTTAAAAAAAGACTGTAAATTTAGTTTACCTAATGCAACTAAATGCTCACTTACTCGTTGGCTTTGAACTGATGCATTAGGATATAAGATCCTAGCATAGGTATTTTCCCACCAAGAATGCATATTTATATATGATTCATTGGTTAATAGCCTAAATAAAATTAGAGTTATTAAAGAATCCTCTTCACCTGGATATATATTTCTAAATAATGCCAATAAATTATCTCTTTTCAATAATTCATTAGCAACATATATATTGCCAAATATTAAGCCTTGTTCGATAGTTTCATTTTTTATTTCGTTTTTCTTTTTTGGAGGCTCTATCTCTGTGTAACCAGACACTAAATCAAAGTGAAATAAGCCTCTAGCTCTGCTTTTGAATAACCCTTCTTCTAGATTTATCACTCGACCTAAATTTTCTGTAGTGACTATTTTTTCATTATTTTCCCACTTAGGGTAAAATATTCTAGCATAATCACCACTTTTTTTGGGGTCAACATGAATAAAAGGTTTACTCATTTTTGGGCTCCTAAATTTGGTACGAATTCGTACCAGAATTTAGGATACCACAAATTTTAAAAAAGTCAAGAAAAAATTTTTTATACTGTGACAATATAGGTTTCAGAGGGTCAATTCATTGTATCGTACTGGTAAATAAATTGTGGTACGAATTGGCACGGGAAGTCAAGTTGATTTGCTTTTCAGTTGATTTACTTAGATTAAAATATGACAAAAGTTCAATTCTTGTCATGAAACTTGCGCAAATAATATTCTTAGGATACTGTGCGTAGAAACATAGGTTCAATATTTTTTTTATGAGATCAATGAATATATTCGTGTCGATTACTTGAATATCATTCATCACGCATTTTCCTTTGAATTTCCACCGCATTGCCTTCAAACTCAGGAAAATCCTTTAAACAGCCTTGAAATTTCTTTATATCTTTCCAAGTTGGCCATTTATCTTTAGCTGGATAATCGTAAACTGAACATTTGCTTCACCAATAGGTATATTTTCAGGAACCTGTATTTCTAAATTACAAGTCTGTCTTCTGGAAATTCAACTTTTTTAAATTGTCGGCATGATATACACTCTTTTTGGTCTATTGACAGGCAAAATTAATGATCGGGCATGGTCGGTAACTTGTCCACCGTGAAATTTCAAGCAATCCTTTCAAGTGCCTTGGCGTAAAGTCAGATCCTCATTCTCAAGCCGATATTTTGGACGCTATGGACAAGGCTAAGTCACTGCAAATGCGTTAAGGCCCCGCCGTGTCAATGCCGTCTAACTGCCAATTAGAAAACCAAGCCTATGAT
>JAIRLV010000083.1 GCA_031259185.1 Elusimicrobiota bacterium
CTCGTTTTGCAGGAAAAGAAGCTGTTATAAAAGCTTTTAACGACAGAGCTATAAAATTACGAGATATTGAAATTATAAACGATAAAAAAGGGAATCCCTTTGTTAAAATTTATGATAAAAAATATTCTTTGATTAGCAATAAAATTTCTATTTCTTTATCACATTCTAGAGATTTTGCAGTTGCTTTTGTGATTATAGAATAAAATTTATTTAGGAATAAAAAAAATATTTTTTTTCTAGACTATTTTTATTTAATTTTTGATATTTATAAAAAGGAAATTTAAAATAAATGGAAAATTTTGTAGGTTTTTTTTCAAAAAGACATCTAGTTGCAAATTTTTTAATGATATTTATTTTTATAGTAGGAGCGATTTTACTATCAAAAATAAAAAAAGAAGCGAGTCCTGATGTTTCGTTTGATACTGTTAGGGTTTCTACGACTTATAGAGGGGCGAGTCCAGAAGAAGTGGAATATTTCATTACGATTAGACTAGAAGATGCTTTAAAATCAATTGACGGTATAAAAAAAATCAACAGCAATTCTACTTTTGGTTCTTCGAGTATAACTTTGGAATTAGATCCGACTTCGCCAAATCGAAAAAATGTTGTGGAGGAAATAAGAAATCTTGTTGATACTGTAAAACTTCCTGACGATCTTGATGATAAAGATGGTCCGCATGTCAGAGAATTTAAGGCGGCTTTGAGACCGATAATAGACATAGCTCTTTTTAATATAGAGGCAGAAGTTTTGGATTTTAAATCTAGAAGTTCTCTGCAAGATTATGCATTGGCAATAGAAAACAGATTATTGACATTACCTGAAGTCAATAGCGTAACTTGGATTGGGCTTTTAGACAAAGAATTGCAGATTTCAATTGATCCTAAAAAACTTACTGATTACGATATTTCAATGAGTAGCGTTATCCAAGTTCTAGATGATAATAATATCAGATCGCCTGCTGGTGAATATATAATGCCAAACAACGATACTGCAAAAGTTACTTTGAACTCAGAAATTAGAGATGTTAGCGAAGTAGAAAATATTGTAATACAAGGCAATTTTGAAGAAAAAAGTATAAAAATAAAAGATATTGCAGAAGTCCAATTTGGCTTTAGAAGGCAGACTAATATTTTAAAAATAAATGGATATCAAGCTCTATATTGCGTTATTAGAAAAAATAGCAGTTTTGATATAGTAAAAACCGTTAATAAAGTAAAATTTTACGTTAATGATTTTATAAAAAATAATTTAGACAATCCGAATGTAAAATTAATTTTTATGGATGATGAGTCAACAGATATTAAAGATAGATTAAAACTTATTGTAAATAATGGAATTTTAGGTTTTATTTTGATTATCACATTTTTGTTTATATTTTTGGATTTTAAATCAGCGTTTTGGGTGTCTCTTGGGATTCCATTTTCATTTGCATTTACAATAATTTTGACATATTTGTCAGGTTATACAATAAATAATATGACTTTGTCAGCTTGTATAATCATTATGGGAATGATTGTTGATGATGCAATAGTTATCGCTGATAATGTTGCACAATATAGAGCAAAAGGTTATGATTTACAAACTTCAGTAGATAAAGGAACAGCAAATGTTTTTTTGGCAGTTTTAGCGAGCATATTAACAACGGCGGTTGCTTTTGTTCCATTATATTTTTTTAGCGGTAGATTTGCTAGGATGACAAAATTTATTCCATTAGTAGTATTTTTTATGCTTGGAAGTAGTTTGTTTGAGAGCCTTTTTATATTGCCGTCACATTTGAATCTGCATTTAAAATTTTTTAGTTTTAAAATTAAAAACTTCTTTGCAAAATTTACTTTCAAAAATAAAAAATCAAAACATCTTTACAAAAAAAGTTTTGATGAAAAAGAAGAATCAACTTTTAAAGAAAAAAAGTTTTTTTTAAAAGTAGAAAATTTTTATGAAAAAATTTTAATTTTTGTTTTGCATAGAAAAAAATATTTATTGATTTTTTTTGTATTTTTATTTATTTATTCATTTTATGTAGTAAAAAAAGATATGAGATTTGTCATGTTTCCAAATGAAGAATCAAAAGAAATATTTTTAAAAGTTATAGCGGAACCAGGTACAAAAAAAGAACAAATGGCAGAGATGATTAAGCAAGTTGAAGAAGTTTTTGTAGAAGACATTGGAGTTAATATTGTCGCTTTTATGACTGATATTGCACGAAGTAGACGAGGCAGCGATGTCAAGGAAAATGAAGCGGATATTTCTATAGAATTGATTGCTCTTGAAACTAGAAAAACTCCTCTAAGAGAATTGATGCAAAAATGGGAGAAAAAATTTGAAAATATAACAGTTTTTCAAAAATTAGAATTTGCAAAAGAAAGATTTGGACAAGATAGCGGGAGCGCAATTGAGATATTATTGAAAGAAAATAATGATGAGATTAGAGATAAAGCTTTAGATTTTCTAGCTGAAAAGATGAGTGATATGCCGGAATTAATCAATGTAGAAATTGATAGAGGATTGCAAAATGCAGAGTATAAATTGCTTTTAAAAAGAGATGAAATTAAGAAATTAGGAGTTACCTTATCGTCTATTTCCAGAGCGTTAAGAGTCGCTGTCGATAGTTTTAAGTTATATGATTTTAGAAATAGAAGTGGAGAAGATATAGATGTCGTAGTTAGTATCCAAGATAAATATAGACAAACTTTTGATGATATTATGAAAATGAGTATAGAAAACGAAAATAGATATTTGGTACCTATTACAAAAATTTTGGATTTACAAAAATCATTTGCTCCAAGTAGGATTTTCCGTGAAAATTATATGCGAGGAATTATGGTTTACGCAAATATTGCAGAAAATGTGAAAACAACGCCATTAGAAGCAGCGAAAATTTTGGAAAGAGATGTTTTCCCAGAAGTTTATAAAAAATTTCCAACAATTGATATAGAATTTCAAGGAGAAATTAAAGATAGTCGTGAATCAACGCAAGATTTTATTTTTGCAACATTATTAGTTTTATTTTTGATTTATTCTATACTCGCAATAACTTTAGATTCTACTACAAAACCATTTATAATAATGTTTGCTATTCCCTTTGGCGTGGTTGGAGTTATTTTATGCCTAAAATTTCACAATATGCATAATTATGGTTTTTTTTCAGTTATCGGCGTTTTAGGTTTAGCTGGAGTTGTTATAAATGATTCAATCGTTATGCTAGATAAATTGGAAACAGATTTGAAAAAAATAGAATATTTGGAAGCAGATGAATTAAAAATAAAAATTGCTTCTATTGCAAAAACTAGACTAAAAGCGATATTTTTGACAACTGCAACAACTGTAGCGGGATTGATGCCAACGGCATATGGAATAGCTGGATATGATTCTATGTTATCAGAGATGATGCTTGTGATGGGTTGGGGATTAGTTTTTGGGACATTCATTACATTATTTTTGATACCATCCCTTTATTATATAATAGAGACAGTTAGGTTTAAATTTTATAAAATAAACGAACAAAAATAAAAATCTTTAAATAAGATAAATTCATAGTAAAGACGGGATTTATTTTAAATATTAAAAACAACATATAATATAAAAATATCAAAAAAATATTCAAAATAATAAAAAATTTTTCTTGACAAATTATTTTTTATTTGTTATTTTTAATTTAAAACTAATAATGATTACTATTACTAGTTTTAATATAAATATTTTTAATAATTTTTGATATAAAAATACAGGAAAAATAAAATGGACGCTTTAAAATATAGTAGACAAAGAGAAGCTATAAAAAATTTTCTTATGACTAGGCGAGATCATCCTGATGCTAATACAATTTATCAAAATCTAAAATTAGAATATCCTAGCATTAGTTTAGGAACCGTTTATAGAAATTTGTCAATTTTAGCAAATTTAGGCGAGATATCAAAACTTTCTTGTGTTGACGGAGTAGAACATTTTGACGGTTATACAAAACCTCATTATCATCTTGTTTGCAAAAAATGTAATAAAATTATTGATTTAGATTTTCCTAAAACTTATATAGAATTGATAGTTAAAGTTGCAACTGCAAAATTTAAAGGAAAAATAGAGGGGCATATGTTATATTTTGATGGATTTTGTGAAGAGTGTAATTTGAAAAACAAAAGTAAACGCTATAAATAAAAAATTTTAATAATAATTATTACTTTTAAATAGTATTTATAATTTTATAGAATAAAATTTGATATATTTTTTTATTTTTTAAGTTTTTTTGTATAAATAAAATGATAATAGTTATCATTATTGTTTTTAAAATAAACAAAATTAATTAAATAATTCATATTAAATGAAAATTAAGGAGGATAAAAAAAATGGAAAAATTTATTTGTTCAGTTTGCGGATATGTCCACGAAGGGAGTACAGCTCCAGAATTTTGTCCAATATGTAAGGCAAGTTCATCAAAATTTATAAAACAAGTAGGAGCTAAAAGTTGGGCTGCAGAACATGTTGTAGGAATTGCAAAAGGAGTTCCAGCGGATATTTTTAAAGATTTGAAAATGAATTTTGATGCAGAATGCTGCGAAGTTGGAATGTATTTGGCGATGTCAAGGGTAGCGCATAGAGAAGGATACCCAGAGATTGGGTTATATTACGAAAGAGCGGCTTTTGAAGAAGCAGAACATGCGTCAAAATTTGCTGAATTATTAGGCGAAGTTGTAACAGATTGTACTAAAAAGAATTTGGAGCTGAGAGTAGAAGCCGAAAATGGTGCAACAGCTGGGAAATTTGATCTTGAAACAAGAGCAAAAGCAGCAAACTTAGATGCTATTCATGATACAGTTCATGAGATGGCAAAAGATGAAGCTAGACACGGTAAAGCTTTTGAAGGTTTGTTAAATAGATATTTTAGAAAATAAAAAATATCTATTTTAAATCTTAATCTTAATTTTTCTATGTTTATGGAAGGTAGAAATTTTAATTTCTACCTTCTATCTTTAAATTACTTATACCTTAAATTATGTTTTCAATATATTTTTATAATGATGATTTTTTTTAAATATTTTAAATCAAAATCACACTTTTTTTATTTCATAAGAAATTGATTTATACTAAATTGACAGAATAAATTATTCAAAAAAGCTTTCAAAATCAAAAAATTTTTGATAAAATACAAAAAATTTATATAATTATGTTACGTTTGTTATCTTAATGAGGTAATTTTTTATGGTGCTGATTATAGATAATTATGATTCATTTACATATAATATAGTCCAATATTTATTTGAACTTGGATATGAAAACAAAGTTTATAGAAATGATGAAATAAATATTGAAGAATTAGAGAGAATAAATCCATCGCATATAATAATTTCTCCGGGACCAAAAGGACCAAAAGATGCTGGAATTAGCGAAGATCTTATAAAGTATTTTGCAGGTAAAATATCTATTTTAGGAATTTGTTTAGGGCATCAAGCT
>JAIRLV010000138.1 GCA_031259185.1 Elusimicrobiota bacterium
TAAAAAATGAAATTGTAATTGAAAATAAAGATAGCTTTGAAATTGAAAAAGCAGAAAAAATGATTTTATTTTTGTTAGATTATTTCAAAATTTTTAAAGAAGATTTTTATCTAAAAGCAAGGATAGCGTTTAGCTTTAAAAATTTCAAAAATAAAGCAATTATAGAAATTCAAAGTTTAAAAGATGAAGCTGGATACTTAAATATTTTTACAGACAATAATATTTTATTAGGTAAAGTAATATTAGATAGAAGCATTGATAATGGATTAAAAGCTTATCCAGATACAACTTTGCAAAATTTTATAAATTTATTTAAGTTGAAAATAAATTTTGACGATATAAATACTAAAATTAATGAATTTAATTTTCAAGAAAAACTTTCATATTTAAAAAATTTATTAGATAAATCAAAGCCTCAAAATGATCTAGAAACTGATACAAATCAATTTTTTATTGAAAGTAAAATAAGTAATGAGGAAATAGAAATATATGTTTATAAAAAAAATGATGATTTCAATGAAAAAGAGTTATCTTATAAATTTACTTTTACAGCAGAAAAAACTTTAAAAAGTTTTGAAATTATTGGGAATTGCAAAATATATTTTATAAATTATAATAATTATATCCTGTTAAAAAAAATTGAATTTGAAAACGAGGATTTTTTTAATTTTATAAATATTATAGATTTTAAATTTTTAAACTGATATATATATTTTTATATGTTGACAAAAAATAATAAAATTTTTATCATAAAAAATATAATTTTTTATAGGAGACGGAAATGAAAAGAACTTATCAACCAAATAATAGAAAACGTAAAAGAGTTCATGGATTTTTAACAAGAATGGCAAAAAAAGCCGGTAGAAATATTCTAAAAGCAAGAAGAAATAAAGAGAGAAAAAGATTGACAGTTTAGTTTGTTGCAAGATTCATTTTTTAATTTTAAAACAAAATATTTATAAAAGAAGTTTTGTATTGCTAGAAAATATTAAAAAAAAAACAAAAATATACATTAAAATTTGATGAAAAAATTAGAAAACGAAAAGATTTCGAAAGAATTTTTCAATCAAAAAACAAAATAATTTCTGAAAACTTCATTATTATAATTTGCGATAATTATTTACAAAAACATAGAATTGCAATTTCTATAAAAAAACAAATCGCTAACGCAGTTCAAAGAAATAGAATGAAAAGATTAATTAGAGAAATCTTTAGATTAAATAAATATTTAATTTTTTCAAAAAAAAGCCCACAAGATATCTTGATTATTGTTAAAAAAAATTTTTGTTATGAAAAATTTAATTTTATAGAAAAGGAATTATTACATTTATGGGAAAATTTGAAATAATAAAAAAATGTGGTATACTTGAATTTGTAGATTATTTGAATACTCAACTATTTTTGAAATTTGCAATATTTTTAATAAACATTTATAAAAATATTGCGAAAATTTTACATAAACCAAGAACTTGTAGATTTTATCCTAGTTGCTCCGATTATGCCATAGAAGCTTTTAAAAAAAAAGGTTTTTTGAAGGGATTTTTTTTGACCCTAAAAAGATTGATTAGATGTCATCCTTTTTGTAAAGGCGGGATAGATTTTATAAATTAATTGATGTTCTAATAAAAAAATGTTAATTATTTTTTATAAATAAAAAAAATTTTGTTATCATGATACTTTATTTTGTCAATCATAGGAATTGAAGTATGAAAAATGATTTAATTAATGAAATAAGAAACGAGATTATCAAAAACGTAGATGAAAAAGTAAAAAAAAGTTCGCAAAGATTTTTTAAAGAAAAAATTATACTATACGGCGTAAAAACTCCTATTATTAATAAAATTTCAAAAGAATTTTTCAATAAATATTTTAAAGATAAACCTAAAAAATATGTTTTTGATTTTTGCAAAGAATTTTATAAAAGCGGGTATATAGAAGAAGTTTTTATTGCAAATAAATTTTCTTATTATATACACAAACAATATACAGAATCGGACATAAAAATCTTTGAAATTTTTTTGAAAAAATATATTAATAATTGGGCATGTTGCGATGGTTTTTGTAATCATACAATAGGAACTTTTTTGGAAATGTACCCTAAATATGTAGCGATATTAAAAACTTGGGCAAAATCAAAAAATCGCTGGTGTAGACGTGCAGCCAGTGTTTCTCTTATAATTCCTGCAAAAAAAGGGAAATTCTTGGAAGATATTTTTGAAATAGCAGACATTTTATTATTAGATAAAGACGATTTGGTACAAAAAGGTTATGGATGGTTGCTAAAAGTTGCAAGCGAGACATATCAAAAAGAAATTTTTGACTATATCATAAAAAATAAAAATATAATGCCCAGAACTGCTATAAGATATGCGATTGAAAAAATGCCAACAGATTTAAAGAAAAAAGCAATGTTAAAATAAATGTTAATAGCAGATTTATCTGTTTTATTTTTTTCTTAATTTATTTTCAAAAGTTTTTGTACTTTATATTATAAATGTAAAAATTGACTAAAATGATAAAAAAAGATAATCCTATAATTCTAAATGAAAATAAAAACAATCTAGGTATAAATTACTATAAGAATCTTTATAATAAAATTCAAAATGAAATTATTAATAGATTTAATGATTTTGAAAAAATAAAACAAAAGGCTAGCGAAGACGAACTTTTTACAGAATTGTGTTTTTGTTTGTGTACTCCTCAAACAAAAGCTATAAATGCTGATAAAGCCATAAAAAAATTGATAGAAAATAATGCTATTTTAACGGGTAATAATGACGAAATTGCTAAATATTTAAAAGGATTGGTTAGATTTCATGATAATAAAGCAAAATATATTATAGAAGCTAGAAACAAATTTAGAGATAAAAATACGAATAAAATTTATATAAAAAAATATATATTTGATGCAAATAAAAACAATAAAGATATACGTGAATTTTTTTATGAAAATGTTAAAGGTTTAGGTTTAAAAGAGGCAAGCCATTTTGTTCGAAACATTGGCTTGGGAGAAAATATAGCGATTCTAGATAGGCATATTTTGAAAAATTTGAAACTTTTAAAAGTAATCCAAGAAATTCCAAAAACTTTGACAAAAAAAACTTATTTTGATATTGAAAAAAAGCTAGAAAATTTTTCAAAAAAAATTAATATAAAAATGCATCATTTAGATTTTGTTTTTTGGTATAATGAAACAGAGAAAATTTTTAAATGAAGCATAAAAGAATATCTATAACGCAAATTCAAAAAAGTTTTTATGTTTTTTGAATTTTACATCATATAATTTAAGGAAACTAATTTTAGCATAAATTAAATATTATAATAAAAAACAATCAAAAATAACTTTTAGAATAACTAAATTTATTATAAAAATATGCGCAAATATAAAATTATAGATATTATTAAAAAAAATTTTGCTATTTTAAAACTTAATGAAATATTTAAAATATCAGGAGGTTTATTAAATGAATCAACCAAAAATATTAGTAGTTGACGATGAACCCAATATTTTAATTTTACTTAGAGATTCGTTAATAAAAGAAAAATTTAGCGTCTGGACTGCTAAAAATCCTGCTGAGGCAACGAAAATTATAGAAAAAGAAAAAATAGAAATGTTAGTTTTAGATTTAGAATTAGGCGCAGAAAGCGGACTAGATTTTTGTAAAAAATTAAAAAAAAGAGAAGCGACAAAAAATATTGCGATTATTATGATAACGGCAAAGTTTATAGATACAGATAACATTGTAAAAGGATTGGATATTGGGGCAGATGATTATGTTACAAAACCTTTTAAGGTTAATATTTTGATAGCAAGAATTAATGCAATCCTTAGGAGAAAAGGACTTTTTACTGAACAAAAATTAACAACTTCAAATACAAAATATTTTAAAGTTGATGAACCGACAAAAAGTATTTCTTTAAACAATAATATGTTGATTTTAACTCCAAAAGAATATAAAATATTGGCTTTGATGATTTCTAAACAAAATATTGTTATAGAAAAAGGCTTATTAATGAAAGAAATTTGGGGGGATGACTATTATGGGACATTTAGAACTTTGGATAAACATGTAGAAAATATTAGAAAAAAATTGGGAATTTACTCTGATTCCATAGAAACTATATCGGGTATTGGTTATAAATTTTCAGAAAAAATTTAAATTTTAGGAAGGTTTAGTTTATGAAAATAATAAAAGATAAAATAAAATTAGATACTATTTTTGAAACGGCTGAAAAAATGTTTGGGGATATGGTAAAAGCTGTTGTGGATATAGAAAAAAAAGATTTGGCTATTGATGCAGCTATGCACTCAGATTTAGAAAAACTTTTATTAGAAAATGGATCGGAACAAAAAAATTTATGGGGAATAAATTTATATCCAGCTTTTTTTGAAACAAAAAATTTTATAGAATTTGACTCTATGATAAATATTCGTCCTTTTCAAGGAAATAGAAGTAGAAGCGTTGAAAATATAGACATTCAAAATAAAATTATTAAGCTTGTCAATGAAAAGGTAAAAAAATGATATTATGGCATAGCGAAGAAAATTTTTATACTAAATGGAATGAAATGAATTTATTTGAGCAAATGGCTAATATTGGGAGTGAAATTTCTAGAAGTATAAAATGGAAAGAAAAAGGAAATATAGAGATCTCAAATAGAGCTTTTGAGAGAGCGTTGGAATTATTTATTTTTACAATTTCTTGTAAAAAAAATAAATTTCGGTTAAAAGAAATTTGTAGAGCAAAAGAATGTTTTATAGACTATTTTATCGGCGATAATCAATATGGTTTTACAAAAGAAAGTTGGATGAATTATTTTGACCATTTTGCTATTGCCGCTAGAAATGTAGTAAAAAAATAGATAAAATATTTAGGATATTTGTATGAAAATAAAAGAAAATTATATTATCGATTTTATTTCAGGGCAGAAAGTTAAAGCGACGCCAGAAGAAATAGAGGCAGTACAAGTTTTTTCAAAACAATTAATAGAGGATTATAATTATCCAAAAGAATATGTTCAAACGAGACCTCAATTTAGAGTGAAAGCTAGACCAAGTGACATAAAAAAAGAATATCCGATAGACATTGCAGTTTTTTCAAACGAAAAAAAACAAAACGATAATATTTATATAATTGTTGAATGTAAAAAGAAAAACAGAAAAGATGGCAAAACACAATTGCAAGATTATTTAAGATTTTCAAGAGCCTATTTAGGTGTTTGGTTTAATGGAGAAGAAAGGTTATTTTTAAAAAAGTTTGAAAAAAATGGGAGAATAGAGTTTGAAGAAATTCCTAATATTCCAAAATTTAGGCAAAGGATAGAAGATATTGGGAAGTTTAAAAGAAAAGATTTAAAACCTACTCATAATTTGAAATCGACTTTTAGGGCGATAAGGAATCATTTAGCGGCGAATACCATAGGGACAACAAGAGATGAAGCGTTAGCAGAGCAGTTGATTAATCTTATTTTTTGTAAGATTTATGATGAAAAATTTACTAAGCAAAACGATATTGTTTCTTTTAGAGCTGGCGTTAATGAAAAAGCAGTAGATGTAAAAAAAAGGATTTTAGAAATTTTTGAAAAAGTAAAAAAATCTTATAAAGAAATTTTAGATGAAACAGATGAGATTAATTTAGATGACAACTCTATTTTGTATGTCGTAGGAGAATTGCAAAATTATTGTTTAATGGAGGCTGAAAGAGACATTATTGCGGACGCTTTTGAAACATTTATAGGACATGCATTAAAAGGTAGTCAAGGTCAATTTTTCACTCCGAGGAATGTTGTAAAGATGATGGTAGCTATATTAGATCCTAATGAAGAAGATTTGATAATAGATCCGGCATGTGGTAGCGGCGGATTTTTGATAGAAGGATTAAAGTATGTCTGGCAAAAGATTGATAAAAAAGGCGAAGAATATGGATGGGGTGAAAATGAAATAGAAAAAATTAAACAAAAAGTAGCTATTGAAAAATTTAGGGGTATAGACAAAGATTATTTTTTATCAAAAGTCACAAAAGTATATATGACATTGGTAGGAGATGGGAAAAGTGGAGTTTTTTGTGAAGATAGTTTAGAAAGGGTTGAAAACTGGAATAAAGAAACGCAAATAAAAATAAAACAAAATAGTTTTGATATTGTATTAACGAATCCGCCATTTGGAAAAGATATAAAAGTAGAAGGTGAAGAAAAATTAAAGCAATATGATTTATCATACAAATATGATTCTAACAATAATAAAACGAACAAACTGAAAATAAGCGAGTCTCCACAGATTTTATTCATTGAAAGATGTCTACAACTATTAAAACCAAACGGACGAATGGGAATCGTCCTCCCCGATGGATTTTTTAATGAAAGTGGGACATATATTAGGAAATGGTTATTAAAAAATGTAAAAATATTCGGTATAATTGACGTTTGTAAAGAAACATTCCAACCTAATACTTCTACCAAAACGAGTATTTTGTTTTTTGAAAAAGTAACAAAACAAATTATACATGATTATGAAATCTTTATGGGTATAGCATATTTTTGTGGGCATAATAGAAGAGGAATTGAGATAAATAAAGATGATATCCCAGAAATTACTAATAAATTTAAACACTGGATTAATACTGGGCAAATTCATCTCTCTAGAAATTGTTTTATTACTAATTTAAATGAATTGGAAAAGACAAATTTTTGGATACCAAAACATTTTTCACCATATTATAAACAGGCAATAGAAAAAGTAAAGAGTAATTATGCTATTGTCAAATTAGGCGATATAGCAACGTTTAGAAAAGGAGATGAAGTAGGTAGCGCAAATTATATTGATTTTATAGATAGAGTAGAAAGCGATATCCCTTTTATTAGAACTAGCGATTTAGTAAATTCCAGTGTTAATCAAACCCCTGATAATTTTATTGATAAGGAAACATATTTAAAACTCAATCAAAATTTAAAACAAAAAGATATATTATATACAAAAGATGGTAAAATAGGCGTTGTAGGTATGATTACTGAAAATGATAAAGTCGTTATTTCATCAGGGATACTAATTATTAGGTTAAAAAAAGATATGCAAAAAAAATATGGAATTACACCTGAATATTTATTCGCAATATTATCTAATAAATATACTGGATATTTTCAAGCGCTGCGTTCAACAATTATAGCGGCTACTATCCCTCATCTAAGAGAAAAAAGAATAGAATATTTTGATATACCTATACTTGATATAGAAACAATAAGAGAAATAACAAATTTGGTCCATAAAAGTTTTCAGCTTAAAGACGATAGCAAAATATTAGATATAGAAACAGCAAATATTTTAAAAAAGAAATTGCAAATAGAAGAAAGCTAAAAGGGTAAAAGTAATTTTTTTTTACAGGAGAATAAATAAAAAAATGACAAAAGACTACAGAGAAAAAATTAGAAATTTTGCAATTATTGCACACGTAGATCATGGAAAGACAAGTTTAGTAGACCAAATGTTTCGTCAAAGCGGATTATTTAGGGATAATCAAATGATAACAGAAAGATTGATGGATTCAATGGATCAGGAAAAAGAACGTGGGATTACGATTATGGCGAAAAATGGCGGATTAAAATATAAAGATTATTTTTTTAATATAATTGATACGCCGGGTCATGCTGATTTTGGAGGGCAAGTAGAAGTTGTTTTGAAAATGGCGGATGGAGTTTTGCTTTTGGTTGATGCGGCAGAAGGTCCAATGCCGCAAACGTATTTTGTTTTAAAAAAAGCGCTGAATCTAAATTTGCCAATTATAGTTGTAGTCAACAAAATTGACAAACCTAATGCGAGATGCGAATGGGTTGTTGATGAAGTTTTTGATTTGATGGTGAAACTTGGAGCGCCGGATCATATTTTAGATTTTCCGCTAATTTATGCTTCTGCAAAAGAAGGTTATGCGATGGAAAATTACAAAGATCCCTCTCCAAATATTGAACCGCTTTTTCAAAAAATAATTGATTATATTCCAGCTCCAAAAGGCGATGAAAAAGAAACTTTACAATTACTCGTTAGTCTTTTGAAATTCAACCAATTTTTTGGAAGGCTTGCTATTGGGAAAATTATGTCTGGGAAAATTGCTACAAATCAAGAAATTTGTATTACAAAAGATGGACAAAACTTTAAAAATGCTAGAATTGCAAAGATTTATAAATTCATTAGTAATGACATAGAATCAACTGAAACTGCAAAAGCCGGAGAAATAGTCGCCGTAGCCGGAATTGAAAATATAATGCTTGGAGAAACAATGACACAAATAGATAATCCAAAATTTATTGATGCGCCATTAATTGATCCTCCTACAATTTCTATGAATTTTTTACCAAATGATTCGCCGTTTGCAGGGCTTGAAGGCAGTTTTGTGAATTCAAGACAAATCAAAGAAAGATTGGATAGAGAAATCCTTGCTGATGTTGCAATTCATTATGAAGAATTGAAAACGGAACCAGGATATAAAGTTTCTGGTAGAGGCGAATTGCATTTGTCTGTTTTAATTGAAAAAATGAGAAGAGAAGGTTATGAATTTCAAGTAACTATGCCAAAAGTTATTTTTCAAGAAAAAGATGAAAAAAAACTAGAACCATATGAAGAATTAACAATTGATGTTTCACATGAAGCTATGGGAAAAGTTATAGAACAACTCGGTGTTAGAAAAGGAATTATGCTTGATATGAAAAAAGAAAATGATATGACAAGACTGACTTATAAAATTCCAACAAGAGGATTTTTAGGATTTAGATCAGAATTTATGACTTTAACAAGAGGCATGGGAACTATTAGCTCAATTTTTTTAGATTATGAACAATTTGCCGGCGATATAACAAAAAGGGAAAATGGAGTTTTGATTGCAATAGAAAATGGAATAACTACCGCATA
>JAIRLV010000177.1 GCA_031259185.1 Elusimicrobiota bacterium
ATTTCAAAATATTGGTATTGAACAAAATAGTTTATTAGAAATTGAAGGAAATTTTGGCATTATAGACGATAACACACAAGATTTACCTACATCTATTGCAAAAGCGCTTTATATAAGACCAGAACTTTTGGTTTCAGAAGCTTCTGAAGAACTAGGATTTTTAGAAGTAAATATAGCAATGTCTGAAAAAAATCCTGTAATTGCGTTGAAAGGGACATATGACTACAATGCTAATGTTGATAACCAAAATATAATAACTTCTAAATCTTGGAAACCAGATTGGTTTATTGGTTTGGCATTAAGTATACCTATTATAGACGGAGGGGCTTTTTTAGCGAGAAATAATCAAAAAAAAAGCAACCTAACAAAATTAAAATTAATGAGAGCTGAAACTGAAGAAAACATAAAATTAGAAGTCAATAAAACCTTTCTTAAATATGAACTTAATAAAAAAAAGTTAGATAATCGCAAAAAAATTTATCAAGATTTTATAAATAATAAAAAAAATTCTAATATACTTTTAAAAATAAAAAATCCTAAAACTATATCTATAAATAGCAAACAAGATTTTATGAATATATTTTATCAAATCCAAGAATACATTAAAATTCAAAATAATTACTTGGAATCAATTTTTGATTATAATAATAGCATATTAGATTTGCAAATTGTCGTAGGTGAAATATCTTGATATATTTTAATTTAAAATACAAATTTTTATTTATAAAAATATTGCTAGTAATTTTTCTTTTTATTATAAATCAGAGTTTTTATCATTTATATGCGATAGATATTTTATCCAACAAAATTATTAATGAACGTTTTGCTCCTCAAAGCGCAGATCAACTTTGGTATGAATTAACTAAATTGGATACTAAAAAAAGACCAAAAATCGCTCTTGTTCTAGGAGGAGGTGGTGCTAGAGGATTCACACATATTGGGGTTTTAGAAGTTTTTGAAAGCGAAAATATCCCTATAGATATGATTGTCGGAACTAGTATGGGCGCAATTATAGGATCATTATCTGCAGCTGGAATAAAAGCTAAACAAATTGAAGAAATTACAGCTGAAATAAAAATGAAAGATATTACAAAAAATTTATTTCTTTCTGCATTTTCTTTGCTTTTTAGAAATAAATTTATAGACTCTCATAATATAGAACTTTTAGTTAATAAATATATTGATAATAAAAAATTTTATGAATTAGATATTCCATTCGCATGTGTTGCTGTAGATGTAGTGACAGGAGAAAAGATTATTATGAAAGAAGGAAATGTCGCAAGCGCCGTTAGAGCAAGTTCTTCAATCCCGGGTTTATTTGAGCCAGTAGAATATAAACATAGACATTTAATAGATGGCGGGATTGTTGACAATCTGCCTATAAGCGTAGCAAAAGATTTAGGAGCCGATATAATTATAGCAGTCAACATTGAATCTAATTACACTATAAATCAACCTAAAACAATTTTGCAAGTTTTGCTACAGATATCTTATATACAAGGCGAAAGATTAAAAAATATAGCGGAAAACAAAGCAGATTTTATTTTAAATCCAAAAGTTAATAATTTTAGTATGTGGGATATTAATAAAAAAAAAGATATGATTTGTGAAGGGAGAATTGAGGCTAGAAGAAATATTGAAAAAATTAAGGAAATAATTAAAAAAAAGACTATTGAGTATAATATTAAAAAAAATGAAAAAATTAAATAATAAAAATATTTTAGTTTCCAATGGAGCTACCAGAGTTTATATAGATCCAATAAGATATATAACAAATATTTCTAGCGGTAAGATGGGACTAGCTTTTATAAAAATTTTTTTAGAAAAAAATGCTAATGTAAAAGTAATTAGTGGAAAAGTAGATTTTGAATATCCTAAAAAACGAAATTTAGAAATAATTAATGTTGAGACAAATTCGGAAATGTTCGAAAATTTAAAAAATCATTTTTTATGGGCGGATATATTCATTTCTGTAGCAGCTGTTATAGATTTTGAACCATTAAATTTTTCAAAAAAAAAAATAAAAAAACATTATGACAATGAAATATTTGATTTGAAATTAAAAAATAGTATAGATATAGTCAAAACTTTGTCTAAATATAAAAAAAATAACCAAATTTTGATTGGTTTTGCATTGGAAACAGAAAATCTAGTAAAAAATGCTATCAAAAAAATGAATGATAAAAATTTAGATTTTATAATTGCAAATAAAGCTGACGAAAGTATGGGATTAGACAAAGCAAAAGTTACTCTTATAGATAAAAATGGATTTTGTAAAACTTTTGAAACACAGAACAAAAATAATCTTGCAAAAAACATAATAGAATTGATATTATAACAAGTTAGTCTTATATAAATCTCATTTATTGTTTCTATTACACTTAATAAATAAAAAAGTAGAAATAATAGAACATAAATGATAAATTAAATTTAAAACTAAAATTAATTAAAAATTATAAAACTTAGAACAAAAGCGCTGATTAAGTCTAAGCAAAACTCCAGCCTTTAGAGGCTATCGAGCGAATAAGACACAACGCTTTTGAGCTCTAAACTAAATAATGTTTCAGGCTTTCTTATATGCCTATTAATAGATATAGTTTTTGCTCCTTGTTCTAATCTTTATTTTTTCAGGAGGTATTTTATGTTTAATTTACAATTTTATAAATTCGTCG
>JAIRLV010000181.1 GCA_031259185.1 Elusimicrobiota bacterium
TAAACTCTAATATTAATTAAATTTTTTGCCAAATCTACCGCAGACATTTTATCAAGTTCTTCGCCAGTAATCGCAATTTTTTTATCTTTTATTATCCCAATTTGTCTCGCAATAGCAAAAGCTGTACTTCTATGATCTCCTGTTATCATAATTGTTTTTATACCAGCATTTTCGGCTTCTTGTATAGCATATAAAACCTCCTTTCGCGGAGGATCCATCATCGCCATAATTCCTACCAAACTTAAATCTTTTTCATCATCGGTATATATTTTAGTTTCTGAAAAGTCATTAATTTCTTTCATTGCAAATGCTAAAACTCTAAAAGTATTAGCAGAAAAATTTTCATTTTTATTTTTATATTCATTCAATAAATTTTTATTTTTTTCAACTTCCATAATTTCATTATTATGCAAAATATATTTACATTTTGAAAAAATTATATCTGGCGCACCTTTTGTTAACATGAAAATTTTATTGTCAATTTTATTGATCGTAGTCATTATTTTTCTAGTTGAATCAAAAGGAATTTCATAAAATCTTTTGTATTCCTTTTTTATTTCTTCTAAATTTCCAAGATTTTTATTAAAATAATCTATAAATGCTATTTCTGTTGGATCTCCAAGTTTTTTCCCATCTTTATTTACATGCGAATCATTACATAATACTGAAATTAAATTCAGCATTTTTATCTGAAAAGAATCATTTGTTTTAGACCTTGTCAAATAATTTTTATCAATTCCAGACATAAAAAAGTCAACTACTGTCATTTTATTTTGTGTCAAAGTTCCAGTTTTATCTGTACAAATCACACTTGTCGAGCCTAAAATTTCAACTGCTGGTAATTTTCTAATAATGGCTTGTTTTTTTGCCATATCGTTTGTTCCAACAGCCAAAACTATTGTGACAATTGACGATAAAGCTTCTGGAATTGCAGCGACTGCAATCGCAACTGAAAACATAAAAGTATCAAAAATAACTTTGATTATATCTTTTCTACTAATCACAGCAAAATATTCGCGTAAAAATTCAACTCCAAAAATCACTATTGCCAAAAATAAAATTCCAATTCCCAGTTTTTTGCTGAAATTATCCAATTTTATTTGTAATTGAGTTTTTTTAACTTCAGCATTTTCTAAAAGATTAGCAATTTTACCTAATTCAGTATTCATTCCAATAGCAGTAACGATAAAAATTCCTCGTCCATAGACAACCATAGTCCCGCTAAAAACCATATTTTTTCTATCATGTAATGGGGTGCCATCTATTATTGTTTCTAAATTTTTCAAAACTGGCTCTGACTCTCCTGTCAATATTCCTTCAACAACTTTCAATGTTTTTGCTTCTATAATTCTTCCATCGCTAGGGACATAATCGCCTGCCTCCAAAATAACAATATCTCCAAGCGTTAATTCTCTGGCTGGAATAGTTAGCTTTTTTTTATCTCTAATAACTTTTACATTTGGAGCTGATAATTTTTTTAAATTTTCTAATGATGTTTCAGCTTTTTTTGTCTGAATTACTTCTAGTAAGGCATTGAAAATTAGGACAATCAAGATTACTAATGACTCAACGAACTCACCAAAAAACAATTGAATTAATACAACAATCAATAAAATCAAGACAAGCGTAGATTTAAAAGATTCAAAAAATAATTTAAAACTTGATACTTTTTTTGTTGCTTTTAATTCATTAAACCCATTTTCTAATAATGATTCTTTTGCAGCTTTTTCGGTCAATCCAGAAATATCCGATTTTAAAAAATCAATAACTTCTTGAGCAGTTTTTTTATAAGGCATTATTCATTATTCCTATAATTTAATTGGATGTCGAGAGAAATTATAGATAAAATTGACAAATTATAATATAATTATCTTTAAGTATTTTTAATAAAAAAATGTAAATATATTAATCTATTATGTATATGGCAAAAATATATAAATCTACATACTTTTCAAAATTTTAAGTATAATGTTATGTTTAATTGAGTTTATATATTTTGTATATTTTATAGATTTAATTAAATCAAAGCAGAAAATTTTTTAATTTACATTTAATTGTCAATAAATTTATTTTTTCAGCTTTTCAATCATAACCCGCACAATGTTGCTTTCTAAACATATACCAAAAAATTTATAGATTAATCATTTATTCTCTTGTTTTTTTAGCTTTAATTTTAAGTCCTTTATTTCATTTTTTAAATATTTTACCGTTTCATAAATATCTGGTAATTTTCTTGTTAAAACATACAGCTGATTTGCTTCTTTATGAGGCATTGCTGGGTACCCGGAAACCATATCTTTTGGTTTTATATTTTTTGTAACTCCGGCTTGAGCCGCAACAATCGCTCCATCTCCAATCGTAATATGTCCTGTTATTCCAGCTTGCCCAGCTAGCGTGACGAAATCTCCAATAATTGTACTTCCAGCTATTCCGACTTGCGAGCAAATTATGCAATGCTTGCCTATTTCAACATTATGAGCGATTTGGACTAAATTATCTATTTTTGTCCCATCGCCTATCAAAGTTTTGCCAAAGGTGGATCTATCTACAGTTGTATTCGCTCCTATTTCAACATTATCTCCAATTTTTACACTCCCAACTTGAGGAATTTTTAAATGAGAATCTTTATTAAATAAAAAACCAAACCCATCGCTTCCAATAACAACGCCAGAATGAATTATGGCATTATCCCCAATCTCCGTATTATACAAAATAGAAACATTAGGATAAATCAAACAATTTTTGCCAATTTTTACATCCTTACCAATAAAAGAATTAGGGTAAATTTGAGTATTATCGCCAATATTAGCGCCATCGTCAATAGTAACATTATCTCCAATAAATACATTTTTCCCAAAAACTGTTGTTTCAGAAATTGTTGCTTTTTGTGAGATTCCTATTTTTTTTACTGAATTATTTTTATCCCAATCTATCAATAAAGACACAAAAACAGATACTGGAGAATTGACCATTATCAAAGTAGTTTTTATTTTTGAAAGAATTTTCTTTATTTTTGGATTATCTAAGTTTTCATTTGGCATTATGACAATGCTAGCCATAGTTATTGGCAAAAATGAATAGTATTTTGCATCTGTGATATAAGCTAAACAATTTTCCTTTTGATTAACATCTTTTATAGAACAAAAAAAAGAAAAAGCGGCGGTTTCATTTCCAATAATTTTACCATCAAAAGTTTCTGCAATATACTTAGCAGTGAGCATAAAAAACTCCTTAAATTTAAATTTTTTTCTATTGACAATTTATTTTAAAATATGACATAATAAAAAATATATTTTTTCAAAACTAAATCTATTTCAAATTTTCATCAACAAATTTTTTTAAATTATCTTTTGATAAAGCTCCAACATGAGAAGCAATTTTTTCGCCATTTTTAAATATTATTATAGTAGGAACACTCATCACAGAATATTTAGCTGAAAGTTCATCATTTTCATCTATATTAACTTTAAAAAACTCGCATTTTCCTATATATTCATTGCCAAGTTCTTCAAAAATAGGTCCCATCATTTTACAAGGACCGCACCACAACGCAAAAAAATCAACTATTGCAATTTTGCCTTTAATCTCATTTTCAAAATTAGTATTATTTAAATAAATCATCGTCTCCTCCTACAAAACTATTATTTTTTTTCTTTAAATTTAGATGTTTATACGCTTTATCCGTGACGACTCTGCCTCTAGAAGTTCTAATCAAAAGCCCTTCTTTAATTAAAAATGGTTCGCAGACATCAGTAATCGTATCTGTTTCCTCATTTGTAATGATCGCCAATGTCTCTATTCCAATGGGACCGCCATTATAATTTTCTATCATTGCAAATAAAATCTGTCTATCAACTTTATCAAGACCTAGATTGTCTATTTCCATCATCTCCGCACCTTTTATTGCAATTTCTTTATCAATGATTCCTTCATTCCTAACATCGGCAAAATCTCTAATTCTCTTTAAAAGTCTATTTGCAATTCTAGGAGTTCCTCTAGAGCGACTCGCAATCTCAAAAGCGCCATCATCCGTTACCTCTATATTCAAGATACTTGCAGATCTTTTGATTATAATGACGATATCCTTAACATCATAAAAATCTAAATGATTCATTATTCCAAATCTATCTCTAAGCGGAGAAGTTAAAAGTCCCGCTCTAGTTGTAGCGCCTATTAAAGTAAATTTTTCAATATCAAGTTTAATGTTTTTCGCACTTGGACCTTGTCCAATAATTATATCTAATTTGAAATCTTCCATTACAGAATAAAGAGTCTCTTCCACGACGTGATTCATCCTATGAATTTCATCTATAAATAAAATATCTCCTTCACTAAGATCTGTCAAAATTGCCGCTAAATCTCCTATCCTTTCTAGAACTGGACCAGTGGTTGATTTAATACTCGCATCCATTTCTTTAGCAATTATATTAGAAAGTGTGGTTTTTCCAAGTCCCGGAGGACCGTAAAACAAAATATGGTCTAGCGGTTCTTTTCTTTTTTTAGTCGCTTGAATAAATATATTCAAATTTTCTTTCAATTTAGTTTGACCAATAAACTCTTTCAATAATGTTGGTCTTAAAGAAAATTCATTAATATCTTCATTCAAAAAATTTGAATTAGTTATATCTTTATTATCTATATCCATTATCTAAAAATATTCCTTAAAAAAATTTTTTTTCACTTTTAAAGTTATACATTAATTTATAATTTTTTGCAAGCATCTCTTTTTAGGAATTATCGTCATCATAAAATATAAAAATGCTTTTTAGTTATTGTATTTTTTAATAATTTATGATATTTTCAATATTATAAATTGCAATATGCTATCTATAAATTATTTTTGATCTAACTTTTTACTTGACTTGATTTTCTTGATTAAATTATAATTTAAAATTATTATAATTATATATATTTATATTATCAAAATAATATATTATTTGTTGGAGATTTTATAAAATGTCTGATTTTTATAACGTAATTAAATTTTTAGTTTTTTTATTCTTTGTTTATATTTTAGGCGCTATCCCTTTTTCTTATATAATAACAAAAATCCACCTTAATAAAGATATTACAGAATTAGGCAGTAAAAATGCAGGCGCAACCAACGTATTTAGAAATGTGGGAAAAATTCCAGCAATTTTTACACTCATTTTGGATATATTGAAAGGATATTTAACTGTAAAAATTTCATATTGGCTTTTTCCAAATAATTTATTATTTGCTATCATATCGGGGGCTATTGTCATATTTGCTCATAGTTTTTCAATTTTTTTAAAATTTAAAGGTGGTAAAAGTGTCGCAACAAGTTTAGGAGTTTTTTGGGGATTAGCGCCTCTTGCAGTATTTATATCTATAATCATTTTTATTTCATCTTTAGGTTTTTTTGGGATCGTTTCATTGGGCTCTATAGCTGCAACATTATTCTTGCCTATAATCATATATTCATTAAATTATGACAAAGCAATTTTTATCATGTCTATATTAATAGCAATTTTTATAATTTATCGTCACAAAGAAAATATAAAAAAATTAATAAATGGAACAGAAAAGAAAATTTTTTTTTAAAACTAAAAGGACAAAAACATAATGCAAAATGATATTAAGAATGTCGCAATTCTTGGACTTGGTAGTTGGGGTATGGCTATTGCTCTGGTTCTTAATGATAACAAATGTAATATAAATATATGGGATGTAAATTCAAAACGAATAAAAATTTTGGATAAAACGAAAAAATTTGATTTATTAGACTGGATAAAAATTCCAAAACAAATAAAACTTTTAGACGATATGAAAGAAACTATTCAAAATTCTGATTTAATTATATTTGCAGTGCCGTCAAATGCCATTAGAGACGTAGCAGAAAAACTAAAAAAAGTAGCGTTAAATAATAAAATCAATTTGAATAGAAAAGTTTTTTTAAGTGTTGCAAAAGGTATAGAATATGAAACCTACAACTATATGACTGACATTATTGGAGAAACTCTAAACATAAAAAGTAAAAACTTATTTGCTTTATCAGGTCCTAGTCATGCAGAAGAAGTATCAAAAAAAATTCCTACAACAGTTTGTATTTCAGGTGAAAATAAAACTATTTTAAAAAAATTGCAAAAAACTTTTTCAAATAATTATTTTAGAGTGTATATTACAAATGATTTAAAAGGGTTAGAATTAGGCGGAGCCGCAAAGAATATTATAGCAATTGCCGCTGGAATTGTAGATAGCATCGGGCTTGGAGACAATACAAAAGCCGCTTTAATTACTAGAGGGCTTTTAGAAATAGCAAGATTAGGTAAAAAATTAGGGACAAAAACAGAAACTTTTTATGGATTGTCTGGGCTAGGGGATTTAATCGTAACATGTATTAGCAGACATAGCAGAAATAGATATTTTGGGGAACAACTAGGAAAAGGAAAAACTACAAAAAAAATTTTGTCTGAAATGAATATGGTGGCTGAGGGTGTTTTAGCTACAAAATCTATTTATAATTTAGCTAAAAAACATAAAGTTGAAATGCCAATTGTTACAGAAATTTATAATGTAATATACAAAAATAAATCTCCAAAAACTTCTGTAATAAATTTAATGCAAAGAGAATTAAAAGAAGAAAAATTTTTATAATTTTAAGGATATTATTATGAATAAAAATGATATTATAGGAATGATCTCTAGCAAATCCCTTACAATAAAACAAGCAAAAAATATTGTAGATTATGTATTTGAAATAATAAAAAAAGAAGCTCTACATAATAATAATAAAGTTGTTATTTCAAATTTTGGAACATTTGAGGCAAAACTTGCAAAAAAAAGGATTGGCAGAAATCCAAAAACTGGAGAAAAAGTAGAAATTCAAGAAAAAATTGTTTTAAAATTTAAGCCTTCAAAAAAAATTTATAAAAAATAAAAATTAAAAAAAAATATTGTTTTGTTAAAAAAATTTTATAATATCAATTTATTTCTAATATTCTCAAAAATATTTTTTGCGTTATAAGAACTTCTTACAAACGAACCTGCTTCTACATATTTAAATCCAATTTTTAATGCCAGATTTTTATAATTTTCAAACTCTTCTGGTTTCAAATATTTTTTTACTTGATAATGTTTTAGCGACGGCGCAATATATTGTCCCAACATAATTATATCGCAACCGGTTTTTTTTATATCCCAAAATGTTTCTTCAACTTCTTGCGATGTTTCACCAAGTCCTAATATCATAGCAGTTTTTGTCAAAATATAAGGATTAGTTATATTTTCTTTCAACTGCCTCAAAAAATTTAATGAAATATCATATTGCGCTATTGTTCTAACATCTTTATAGATTTTACGGACAGTTTCTATGTTATGCCCAAAAACATTAATCCCTGCGTCTTCAAAATTTTTTATATAATTTTTCAAATCTTTTTTATAAAACTCAAAAGTTTTATCTTTATATTTGCGCGAATAAAAATCAGAAGTCAAAATCTCAATATAAAGATTTTTTTTATACAAAATCTTTTTTCTAATATTTCTCACAATTTCTACAAAATAAGAAGCGCCTCCATCTTCTAAATCATCTCTTGAAACCATAGTTATGACTATATATCCTAAATTCAAATTTTTTATAATCTTTATAATATTTTCTGCTTCATCTTTATTTTTACTTTCAAAATTTGGGATTCCTTTTTTGATTCCACAAAATTTACAATCGCGCGTACAGATATCTCCGAGTATCATAAAAGTTGCGGTATTTTTCTTGAAACACTCAGTTATATTTGGACAAAAAGCATTTTCGCAAACCGTATGCAAATTATATTTATGTAAAATTTTTTTCATTTCATGGTTTTGAAAAATATCCTTTTTTTTTCGTAACCATTCTGGTTTTCTCAAAAAATTTTTTACATTTTCATTTTTGTGTGCTAAAAAAGTATCTTTTTTACTTTCCATAAAAAAATCTCTCTTTCCAAAAATTAAAAAACTATGTTTATACTGAAAATAAAATTAATCATTCTATAAAAGTTAAATTAAAAATATCAAATCAGTTTTATAATTTTTTTTTCACATCTAATATTTTATGTTATAACTTTCCAAATTTTTTTATTCATCAATTTTTTAATGACAAAGACAAATTAACATTAAAAAAAATTTTTACACTATAATTTCTTCTCCAAACAAATCATATTCGTTAAATTTTGTAAGCTTTATTTTAAAAAACTTGCTTTCATTCGTAAATTTCTCAAAAAAATTTTGCGGTTTATCGTATTTTATAAAAACATATCCGTCAACTTCTGGAGCCATTGAATAAATTCTAGCTTTCAAAGTTTTATTATCAATAATTTCTTCTGCCAAACATGTATAAATTTTTTGTTCGTCTACAATTTTTTTATTTTTTTCTAATGAAATTTTTTTTTGTAATTTCATTATATTCTTTAATCTTTTTTGCTTTATATTTTCTGAGATTTGATTCTCAAAATTATATGAAACTGTCCCTTTCTCATTTGAATAAGCAAAAACCCCAATTCTATCAAAATATTTTTTACCAACGAATTCAAGCAATTCCTCAAAATTTTTTTCAGTTTCACTTGGAAAGCCAACAATAAAAGTTGTTCTGATACAAATATCAGGAATTTCAGCTTTTAACATTTCAATTTTTTCAATTATCTCATTTTTTGTAGTTTTTCTGTTCATTTTTGACAAAATATTATCATTTATATGTTGAAGAGGCATATCAATATAATGACAAATATTTTCATTGTTTTTGATAACTTTAATCAATTCTTTGGTAGTATTTTTGGGATGTAAATATAAAAGCCGTGTCCAATAATGTTGTTTTTTATGGCTAACTTTTATTTTTGAGACTTTTTTTAATAAATCTATGAATGAAGTTTTATTTTTTTCAGCAAAATCCGTTCCATAACTTCCAATATCTTGAGAAATAATATTAAGTTCTTTTACATCATTTTTTAGTAAATATTCAGTTTCTGCCAAAATTATATCTTGTTTTCTACTTCTAAAATTTCCACGAATTGACGGAATTAAACAATATGAACATCTATTATTGCAACCTTCAGAAATTTTTAAATAAGCATAATTTGGATGAGAAATTATTCTATTAATTTTTTTATCATCAAAAATACCAAAAATATTTCCATTGCTTTGAATAAATTTATATTTTATGTTTTTATCAAAAAAGTCTAATATTGCTTTTGCAAAAGTCTCGACATCAGTTAAACTAATAACTAAATCAACTTTCTTTTTCCATTCGCCAAAGATTTCATCTTTCAAAAGCTCTGCATAACAACCTGTTACAACTAAACATTTACAATTTTGTTTTTTGAATTCTATAAGTTTTTCTATATATTCTTTTGCTTCAACTCTAGCAATTTCTAAAAAAGCGCAAGGACTAATAATAATAATTTCAGCATTTTTCAAATTATTTGTGATTTCAAAATATTTTGACAATCCAGCAATCAAAAACTCTGAATCAGTTTGATTTTTATTACAACCAAGCGTAAGTAAATATAAAGTTTTCTTTTTTTTAATTCTCATTTTGTTTTTATTTTTATTTTTGCAAATTTCCGTTTCCCAACTTGAATAATGTCGTTATCTTTTATTTCAATATTCGTTTTTATATCTAAAATTTTCTCTTGATTAATTTTTACTGCGCCTTGTTCAATCATCCGTCTAGCTTCATTTTTTGAGGAAACAAGTTTTAAGTCAAAAAGTAATTCTTGTAATGAATTATTGGATTTTGTTTTATCTATTTCAATTATTTCAATATTTTCCGGGATTTCCTTCATCTTAAAAATTTTATTAAATTCTTCCCTCGCATTTCTTGCAATTTCACTAGAATAATATTTCGTTATCAATTTTTGAGCTAAGTTTTCTTTTGCTAATTTTGGATGTTCTTTTTTTATTTTCTCAAGATTTTCAGTAGTCAAAACTTCGTAATATTTTATCATTAATTCATCTGATATTGACATAATTTTTCCAAAAATTTCCTTTGGTTCCTCACTAATTCCAATATAATTTCCATAACTTTTACTCATTTTTTTTTCGCCATCCAATCCTTCCAATAATGGAACCGTCAAAATAACTTGTGGTTCTAATCCATAATCTTTTTGTAGCTCTCTTCCGACCAAAAGATTAAATTTTTGATCATTTCCGCCAATTTCAATATCTGATTTTAAAACAACAGAGTCATAACCTTGAATAAGCGGATATAAAAATTCAATTATGCTAATAGGAGTATTTGATTTATATCTTTTTTGAAAATCATCTCTTTCTAGCATTCTCGCAACAGTATATTTTGACGCCAATTCTAATATTCCGGAAGTCCCCAATTTATGTAACCATTCACTGTTATAAAAAATTTTTGTTTTATTTTTATCTAAAATCTTGAAAACTTGCTTTGTATAAGTTTCAGCATTTTTCATAACCTCGTCTTTTGACAATGCAGTTCTCAAAATAGATCTACCGCTAGGATCTCCAATCATTGCAGTAAAATCACCAATAATAAAAACTATTTCATGTCCTCTTTCCTGAAATATTTTCAGTTTTTCAAAAGGAACGCTATGTCCTAAATGAATATCAGGAGCTGTAGGATCTGCGCCAAATTTTACTATCAATTTATCTTTTTTGCTTAATTTCTCATCTAATTCTTTAATAGATATTATTTCATTAGTTCCTCTTTTTATAAGATTTAAAAATTCTATTTTCTCTTTTGACAAATTATTGAATTCTACTATATTTTTATTCTGCATTATTTCCTTCTTTTAGCATATTCGCTAAATTATATTCTGGAGATATTTGTTCCAATTTTTTGCTCCATTCCATAACTTTTTCTTGATTTCCTTCTTGCCAATAAATATAAATTAAATTTTTATATGACTGTATATTTTCTTTATCAAATTCTATAGCTTTTATATAATTTTCTTTTGCTTGTTCCATATCGCCTGCATTATACCACATATTTCCCATTTGAAAATATAGTAAAGAAGAAGTTGAGTTGTATTTCAGAGCTTGTTTATAAATTTCAACAGCTTTATCAAAAAATCCTTGTTCTAAATATATAGAAGCTATATGTAAATAGGTATAAATAAAAACTGGATCTAATTTTAAATATTTTTCAAAGTTCTCAACAGCTTTATCGTATTCCTTTAATTTTAGATATATAGTGCCAACTTGAAAGTGAGTTTGCACATAGTTTGGCGCAATAGATTTTACTTTATCATACATTTCTAGAGCTCTTTGTGCGTCAGTCCTATAAATATTTGGTTTATCGCCCCACTCAGGTTTATATTTTTTTTGCATATCCCAATTATCAATCAAAATATTGCCTATAAAATAATATGACATGACAAAATTTGGATTTAATTTTGTTACCATTTGATATTCTTTCATCGCTTCATTATACATTGCATTTTTTGAATAAAAAATACCTCTATTGTGATGAATATCAGCTTCAAAAAAGCCAATGGATTTTTTTATGAAAAAAATAGCTAAAATTATCAAAATAATTCCGACCAAAAACATAACTATATTCAAACTTTTTTTTAATTTTAATTTTATTTTTTCATTTTTCTTTATTTTTGCTTTTAAGCCGTCATAAAAGTTGATTTTTCTTAAGTAAAGTTCTAATTCATAAAAATTTTCTTTATTCTCATAAATTTGAATAATAGCTAAAATTAGTCCTAGGATTATCCAAAAAAAGAAACCGCTAGAAACAAATCTCATATTTACACACATCAAATTATGTATACAAAGTCCAAAAAAACCACATAAAATACCCACAAGATAATGTTGTAAAATTATATCATTTTTTTGAGACACAGTCATATTTTTTCGTTGAATAGCGCCAATCGTTTTTGAAATGTATGAAATTTTATATAAAGAAAAATACATAAATAAAAATATAAGCCATAAAAATATCCCAAAACCAACAATTCCCTCGTCATACAAGACCTCAAGAAATTCATTTTCTGGATGCTCTGTAGCAGTATTATGCTTACCTTCAATATAAAAAATTTCCGAACTTCTGTATGCAGGATATACAATTTTAAACGTCCCTATTCCAGTTCCTAAAATCTGCGATTTTATAGGCGAGACAAAAGTCGGTTTCGTTATCATATTCCAAGTTGCTTCCCAAGTGAATAATCTAAATCTTATTGAGTCAATTCTTTTTGTAGTAAAATACCAAACGCCTAAAGAAGAAAAAATTATAAAAAATATTACCATTATTAACATAACTTTTTTAATAATATTTTGTTTGAGGTGAGAAAAGTAATTTACGCTAATAAAAGCAAATGCTATGATTGCAAAACTAATTCCTATCCAACTTGCCTTACTCTGAGATGAAAAAATACCAAGCAATTCAAGTATTACGATAATGCTATAAATCCATTTTCTTGTTAACATTATATAAGAAATAATTATAGGAGTAGTCCAAACCAAAAAAGCAGAAAAAAAATTAGGATTACCAAAAGTAGAAAAAACTCTATTGCCAAATGCGCCTTTCCAACTTATATAATCTAATCCCAAAAATTGAATAAAACCATAAAAAGCGCAAATTAAAGTTGCTAAAAATATAACAAATAGTAATCTTTGAAGTTTTTTTAAAGAAATGTATTCAGAAGCTATAATAAAACACATCAAAATATAAATAATTCTTTTTGACAATTCGTCTAAAGACGTCGATTCAAAAGGAGAGAAAAAATAAGAAATTATTCCGGATATTAAAAATAATAATATTGGAATAAAAAGAAAATTTTTATATCTAACAAAATAATATTTTGAAAAAAAATCCTTTAGTTTTAAAATATTATCTTTATATAATTGCGATATTTCATAGTCTTTATACAATAAATAAATGTTCATAAAATTTTTTAAGATCCAAATTGTTATAAAAAAAACTCCAAATACTTGAACTATAGTGATTTTAATTTGGCAAGAATCGTATGTTTTCATATAATAAGCAAGCGGTAAGCAAAAACACATAAAAGAAATTCCATACTCTAAAATCTTTTCAAAAAAAAAATATAATTTTTTTATCATTTAATAACCTTACTTATTAAAAAAGTTATTCAATTTAATAATAAATTTGTAATAAATTAAGTGCATTTATAAATCATTATTATAATTGATTTTAATTAATATTATTAAAAAAAATAAATCTCTTTGTTTTTTATCCTAATATCTAAAATATCTAATTCAAAATATATAAAATTTTCTTAACAAATCATTTTTTTTAGGCATATAATAAAAAATATGCTTAATTTAAATGAAGCTAGTTTTTTTATTATATAATTGGCTAGATATTTTTTTCTTATTTTAATTTAAATTCATCAATATTTAAAGTTTTAGCAACAGCTTCAAACAATACTTTCGCTTTATTTACAGTCTCAAAATATTCTGTTTCTGGATCCGAATCTGCTACGATTCCAGCCCCAGCTTGAATAAAAATTTTATTTCCTTTTTTCAAAATAGTTCTAAGAGTAATACAACTGTCAAAATTTTGATTAAAACCTAGATATACAATACTCCCTGCATAAATTCCTCTATTTATATTTTCTAATTCATTGATTATTTCTATTGCGCGAATTTTCGGCGCACCACTTACGGTTCCTGCAGGAAAAACTGCTTTCATAATATCGGCAAATTTTGTCTCTTTTTCAACTTCACAACCGACTTGTGAAACAATATGCATAACATGCGAATATCTTTCAATCGTCATATATTCATCTACTTTTACTGTCCCTTTTTTCGCAATTCTTCCAATATCATTTCTCCCAAGATCCAATAGCATTATGTGCTCAGCCTTTTCTTTTTCATCATTCAATAATTCTATTTCTAAAGCTTTATCTATTTCATAATTAACGCTTCTTTTTCTAGTTCCAGCTATTGGGCGCAAAATTACTTTATCATTCATTCTTTTTGCTAAACTTTCTGGAGAGGCTCCAATTATAGAAAAATCATCAAATTTCAAAAAAAACATATAAGGCGATGGATTCATTACTCTCAAATATCTATAAATATCGAAATCTGATATTTCGTTTTGTTCATTACCATTTTTATAATCTATTTCCCATCTTTGTGATAAAACTATCTGGAAAATATCGCCTTTTTTTATATAATCTTTTGCTTTCAACACCATTTCCTCATAAGCATTTTTTGAATGACTCTGTTTAATGTCTATTTTTAACTCTTTTTTTTGATTTTTTACACACTCTAATAGTTCTATATTCTTATTATTATTCAAAAAAACTTCATTTTCTATATCTTTTATTCTTTGTATTCCTAAATCATAATCTTTATTTTTGTTATCTGAAACTAGGATATTAGAAGCTATTGTGATCGTATTTTTTACTCTATCAAATATAATAATATCTTTTGGAAAGACAAAATACATATCCTCAAAATCAAAGCTCTCATCTTTATTTTTGAGTTCAATAACTTTTTTGAGTGATTTTTCAAAATAGCAAACACTATTATAGCCAATATAACCAACTGCTCCTCCATAAAAAGGAGGCAAATCTAAATTGATTCTTAAGCCAGAATCTATTTCCTTTACCAAATTTTCTAATTCAACGATAGGATTTAGAGAGTATTTTTTATCAACATTTTGTTCTGGATCATTTACATTTATAATTGTTATTTCGTTCTTTTTTGCTTTAAAAATAATATGAGAGTCAAGTCCAATAAAAGAATATCTGCCAATGTTCGAATTTCCTTCAATACTTTCTAATAAATAGATATGTTTTCTATCCTTTTGTAATTTTAAAAATGTAGCCACTGGAGTCAGCGTATCAGCGATTATTTCTTTAAAAACTGGAAATATTTTATTCTTTCTAGCATTTTCATCAAAAATTCGTTGATTCAAAATTCTCATATTTTCTCCTAATATAAAAGCAATCCAAACAAAACAAATGATTTTATTTTTTTAATTGATTAATAAAAATAGATTTCTAAAATTCAAAATTGACAAAATAAATAAGTTTAATATCTTTATTTATTTATTGAAAAGTTTATAAAAATTTAAAAACATTGTCAAATTATTTGAATTGTAATATAATATATATTTTATAATTTTAAAAAAATTATAGATTAAAAGGTTCTCAATGAAATGAATGATGATTACAATAAAAATTCAAAGTATATTATCCCTCTAAAAAAACATTTATATGGACCTGTTTTTTCGTGGAGATTGGGAGTTTCGTTAGGAATAGATTTATTGTCAAATCTAAAAAAAATTTGCAATTTTGATTGTAATTATTGCCAAATTGGAAAAACAGATCGTTTCATAGAGCCAAATGAAAGAGAAATATTCGTTGAAACAGCTAAAATAATTGATGAAATCAAAGCTCTAAATAAAGATATAAAAATGGATGTTTTAACAATAGCAGGACGTGGAGAACCAACTCTAGCTCTAAATTTAAAAGAAGTTATAGAAGAAGTAAAAAAAATTAGAAAAGAAAAAATCGCTGTTATTACAAATTCATTGGGATTATATCTTGAAGATGTTAGAGATTCTTTACTAAAAGTAGATATTGTTATGGCAAAATTTGATGCTTTTAATGATGATTTATTAAGCAAAATAAATAAACCTATTCATAAAAAAGGTAGTATTGAAAAAAATAATTTTGAAAAAATTTATACTGGACTTCTAAAATTTAGGCAAGAATATAATGGATTTTTGGAATTACAGATTATGTTTGTTGACGAAAATAAAGATAAATATAAAGAAGCCTTTGAATATTTGGAAAAAATTAGACCAGATAGAATTAATATAAATACGCCTCTTAGACCTAGTAAGGTTATGCCGCTACAAAAACAAAAAATTGACTCTATAAAAAACGATTTTTTAAAATTTTTTGCTGGCAAATTGACAAAA
>JAIRLV010000246.1 GCA_031259185.1 Elusimicrobiota bacterium
TGATTTAATACCAAATCAGATAAGAAAAAGTTTTTTTGCAGCAGTTTTTAAATTTGAAATGGGATTATTTAGAATAAGTGATGATTTTACTCAAGAAATAGAAACTGTTTTTGTTGATAATTTAGCAAAAAATTTATTACAGACTGCAGAATCTGCAAATTTTGATATTGCAACAATAAACGATAATAATATAAATATTAATCGTATTGAAACTTTTCTAAAATTTTTATTAAATAATGATAGCGATTTAGGAAAATATATAAAAAATCTAAATATAACATTGGATAACGAAGTAGAAAAAGAAAATTTCAAACTTTTGTTTAGTATTGATAGGGGAAAATTTAAAACTTTTATAAACTTTTTGAAAGATAATAATGGAGGTAATAAATTTAAAAGTTTATTGCAACGAGGAGATGCTATATTTTTCAAGAATTTTGTAACTTTTATGAACAATCTAGATAATAAAGGATTAGAAAATATTGCAAGTCTATTAATATTATATGACGACATTAATGATTTTATAAAATTTTTTAATAATATGCATAAAGATGATAATAATAATGACGATGACGATAATTTCCCTAGACGTCAACCTAGACCGCCTAGAAATCGACAAAACATATTGACAAACTTTAAATATATTATAGATAATTGTAAGACTGATAAAATAAACAATATAATAAAACTTAAAGACAAAAACAAATTTATAGAGTTATTAAATAATATTGAGACAGAGAATACAATTTTTTTAAAGGATATTATAGAAAAAATTGATCCAAATATTTTAAATGCAGTATTTGAAACAGATAAAAGTAATATATTTTTAGAAATAGTAAAGTATATACAAGAAAAAGATGATACAAAAGCAAAAAATAGAAAAAATTTTATAACTTTTTTTGAAAAGATTAACAATTTAGATGCTATTAACTATCTTTTCGCAGAAAACCAAAATAAAGGAATACGACAGTTTTTTGATCTAATTTTAAATGTTCCTGTTGAAAATATTTTTGCTGCTATTATCGCTACAGCTACTCTTGCTACTGCTTTTGCTGCTACTACTACAGTTGCTACTGTTGCTGCTACTACAGCTGCTTTTGCTGCTGCTACTGCTACTGCTACTGCTACTACAGCTGCTTTTGCTACTACTGCTGCTGCTGCTGCTGCTATCAAACAACCTATTTCTAGTATCCCCAATATTAAAGACGATATTGACGTAGGGAAAGAGAAAGATATTGATTCATCCATTAATCCACCTCCGACACCAACGCCGCCGGTTGTCTCTCAAATTTCAACGACGCCTCTTTCTCCAACTTCAACGGCAAACCATTCTCCAGGTATTATTGATAAACCTTCTTCTGTCGATAATCCTTATTTTAATGATCAAGAAAGTTTAATTCAGTTTATTGCAAATTTAAATAATAATAATAATTTTATACAAACTTTTTTGAATACTTTAATAATAAATAACAATATCAATAATCTTACAAATGTTTTTCAAAGCAACCCTAGTACTTTTGCTTTTTTGGGAAAAATAAATCCTTTAACATTTCCTCCAGTTGCCTTGCAAAGTATAGCTAAAAAAATTCATGATGAAAACCAACAAAATTTAAATGAAATACTAGAAATTACTAGTACTCAACAAGAGGTTGCAGATTTTCTAAAATCTAATCTACCAGCACCTATTTTGGCTAAAAATGAAGAACTTTTTATACATAATGAAAAACCATGTAGCTTAATATTTCAAGATGGGAAATGGATGTTGGCGAGAAGTGATTTGGATATAATGAGTTTGATAGAAAATATTACTGGTGACGAAAAGAATTTTTTGAATTTTTTAGTAAAACATGAAAAACTAGAATGGGAAATAACAAATGAAATTAATTTGGTATTATATACGATTATTAGTGATATAGAATTGAGAGCTGATAATAGTATTGAAATAGAAGCTATTTTGAATGATCCGAAATATGAAATTATAAATAACAACCCAGAATTTAAAAATTTATTTATGGATTATGTTAGTTATAAATATCCAAATAAATTAATAACAAAAACCGCAGTTAATAATAGACTCTTATATGAAGGGAAAATTATTAATCAGATATTTAGTGAAGAAATAATGAAAATTGCGCATAAAATAGCTGTTGAAAATTTAGAGAGCGGGGAAGATAAAGGCAAACAAAAGTTTTATGAAGATTTTTATAATCGCTTGATAGATATTTTTGATAATTATCAAATTGAAAATATTGACGGAACATCGAGTAAACTTAATGAGCTTTATCAATTTTTAGAAGATAGCAAAGATATACTGCCCGATATTAATATTAGGCAAAACGCAAAAGATATTTTGGATAGTATACTTACTTTTAGTGATGAGGTAAAAAGGCAGATTAAAGAATTTGATAGACAAAAAGATGCGTATCAAAACTATTTACAAAATATAGAAAAAGAGTCAGAAAAAAATAAAATACAAAGGTCAAACTTTATAGGAGATTTAAATTTGCTTTTTGAAAAACGAAGGCTCGCTATTATACACAGTTTAAAACTAATAAAAAAAATAGAACCAAAAACAATTTCATATCAAAACGAAGCGGATGAAAAAGAAAAAAGAAAAAATGAGAATGAAAATGAATATGATGAAGCAAATAAAAATATTGTTTCTAGCGCTATCCCTACAAAAAATAGATTTTTAGACGAAAAATTAGGAAAAGTGAGTAGTAATAAACCTATCTTAAATAATTTAGGAATATATGCAATGACGCCTTTTTCTAAAGTTTATGAAGAAGCTGAAAATTATTCTAGTTTTAGCAAAATCGACGAATATATTAATGCAAAGTTATTAGAATTAGCGCCGCTATATGATATAGAAAAAATAAATATTATAAAATCAATGATTTATGAAAGGCTATCTCATGATGAAAAAATTTGGAGTAAAAATAATATATTATATTTATATGCTATTATTGGAAATGAATATTTAGACGACTTGATTGAATACGTAATAGTTGAAAACAGGTATGTAGAAGAAATCAAAGAAAATTTGTTAAAAATAGAGAAATTTAGGAAGATGACGGATCAAGAAGAGTATATAGAAATAGAAAGAGAAAGAATTTTGCAAACTGAAAATATGCAAGATATTAGAAAAATTTTAGATTTAGATGCTGCCTATAATTTATTTTTAGAATTGGAAAAAAATGAAAATATAAATAAAGAAAATAATATCCAATTACAAAAATTACAAGAGAGATTTATAGATGAAAATGGTAAAATTATCCCATTACAAGAAATAAAAGAAATGGAGATATTAAATCTAGCGCATAATGATACAATCAAAAAAATTGGGACTCTAAAGCAATTGCATTATGACACAATGCATGGATTTATTAATAGAGTTATAGCCTTTTCAAATGGTGAAAATATGTTTGATTTTAGAGTCGGAATTGAGATGTTGGAATATCTGAAGAATATAGGAGCGGATTTAGAGGTATTGATTAAAGCTCAAGAATTTATAGAATCTAATGTTAGTAAAAGAGCTTTGGATATTCAAGATAATGCAAAAGAAATTATTATTGAGACAGATAACGAAAATTGGGAATATATTATGAAAAAATTAAAAAATCTTGATTTGTTTAACCCTGAAACTTTGAGAGGTAAAACTATTGTTTTTAGAGGAGATATTTTAGAACTAATTTCGCCAAATAAAGAGGATAATGAAAAAGGTTTAAAAGATTTGAAAAGAATTTCTGATTTTATTTTGAAAAGTGGTGGGAAATTTTCTTTTGTTCCAGGGAATATTTTTATTAGAAATCTCATGACGAAAAAACTTGTAAGCGCTGAAATATCTGATTTAGTAGGAAAAGGAGTTATTGTGTATTCAAAATATTTATCTATGAGTAATTCAGTTGTTATGCCTCATGGTAAGGTTATAGACCAAGAAGTTTTTGAATATACTAAATCTTATTATGGTGAAAAAATGGGTCAAGGTAATTATGCCGAATATATTTCTGACTTGTTAAATGTTGGATTCAAAGAAACATTATTTCCACTAAATACAAATTTAATGAAACCAAATGCTAAATATATCATTGATATTTTAGAAAATCAAAATTATACTGTTGAACAAATAGAAGAAATAACAAAAAACATCCCAATCAGACAATTTATTGTTGCCACAAATATGGGATTGAATGAGAGATTTTCAAAAATTTTTTTAAATAGAACGGAGGATTTAGCAGAAGAAAAAATAGAAATGAAACATATAAATGTAAAATCAAGCGTTGTTATACAAGCGCAAGCTCCTAATTTAGTAATAAAGGAAATTGACACAGACAATAAAAGCGCAGAGCCTATATCGCTTGCGAGTTTACCCGCTCCAATGAAAATAACATTAGACGATATGGATAAATCCAGAAAAATGGTATTAGCCGTTGGATATACATTACAAAAATTAAAATTGATTATAAATAAAGCTGTAGGATTAATATTACCTAATGAAGAATTAGCAAAAAATCAAGCTAATCAAGCTATGATGATGCAATACAAGCAAAGATTGAGTGCAGCCGCATAAAATTTTTTAATAATTTTTTTTATTTAATGCATAAACGGATAAGGTAGAAAATGCTTTATCCGTTTGTTTTTTTTATAGAATTTTTATATAATTTAAAATTAGATCAATTTTTTGTTAATGTTAATAAAAATTTGGCTGGACTGTTATGGGAAAACATACTAAAATCATTGTGGCTATTTTCGATAAAATGCGTGATGTTAAATTTTTAGCAATTTTTATATAATGCTGGCATGAATAAATAAAGCTCATACTTATTAGATATGGATTTGATAAAATTAGTGATAATACTAGAAAGATTGCAAAAATAGAAGTTTGGCTATGATGTGGAAGTATATTTTTCTAGAAATCGATAGAATTGTTTTTATTATTGAAAAAACTAAATTTATTATCCAATTTTTTTTGGCAATATAAGTTTTATTCATTAAAACAAAGTAATTAGAATACGAAAAATTAAAATTTGTGAGAAAAAACAAAACATAAAAAAGGAGTTTTATTCGACAACGATGGGACAAAAAATTCAAAAATATTATATTGGAGTAGATATTGGGGGAACAAAAATTGTTATTGCTCTCATAGATATAAATGGCAATGTTTTGTTTAAAAAAATTTTATCAACAGAACTAAACTTAAATAAAAATGTTGTTATTCGCAATATTTCAGAGATTATTGATGAAATAAAAATAATATATAAAGACATCAATATTATTGGAATAGGTATAGGCTCTGCAGGGATTGTTTTATATAATAAAGGAATTATAAAATTTTCTCCTAATATAGGATGGAGGGATTTTTATATAGTCTCTCAATTGCAAAAAATAAGTAAAATGAGAGTTGTTTTAGACAATGACGCTAATGCTGCAGCTTGGGGTATTTTTTATTTAAAATATAAGAGTAAATATAATAATATGCTTTGTGTAACTTTAGGAACTGGAGTTGGGGGCGGTTTTATTTTAAATGGAAAAATGTTTAGAGGAATTGATGGGACTGCTGGCGAGATTGGACATATGACTTATATTCCCGATGGGTTAGAATGTCCTTGTGGGAACAAAGGTTGTTTAGAAAGATATGTTGGGAAATATGGGCTCAATATGCTTATAGATAGACATTTAAAAGAAGAAGCTCAAAAAAGCAATTTAGCCAAAAAGTCTCTTTTATTAGATTATAAAAAAGAAAATGTTATAGTTGATCCAAAATTACTTGAAGCTGCGGCGGAAAAAGGAGATGAATTGGCTTTAAAAATATGGATAGAATTTGGAGAAATACTAGGAACAGCCTTTGCAACTATTTTGAATTTGTTAAATTTAGAAGCAATACATATAACTGGCGGAATAGCGCATGCCCAAAAGTTTTTTGAGAAAGCGTTAGTCGATACCATTAAAAGAAGAGCTTTTTCTGTTCCTGCTGAAACTGTAAAATTGATTTTTGAAGAAAAAAAGCAAGATATGGGTGTTATTGGAGCGGGATTATTACTAGAAGAGCTATAAAATATAAAAAAAAATTATTTTTAAAATTTTTTAGTATAATTTAAAATGTTTTTTGTTGAATTTGCCATTATAAAAAAGTATGAATATACCAATTATTATATATTTTATTCTATAAAATAAGGATACAAGCTAAAAAGCATGAAAAAGCAAATTATTTTGGAGGGATATAAAGAGATATTTGAAATTTTAGAAATTATTAAATCTAATAAGAATATCCCAGATATAGAAATAAAAAAAATTTTATGGCATAAAAAGGTAAAAAGTAAAGAGATTGATTTTCAAAATTTTTTAAAAATTCAAAAATTAACTGAAAAATTAAAAACAAAAATAATTTTTCAAGAAATTTCAAACGCAGAATTTAAAAAATTAAAAAAAACTGTTCATTCAAAGGGAATTTTTGCAGTTTTAGAGATAGATATTTTTGACGATATAAAAAGTTTTATAGATTCAAACTCTTTAAAAGATATAAATATCATACTTGTTTTGGATCAAATTCAAGATCCTGGGAACTTTGGCACGATTATTAGAACTGCGAATTTTTTTGGCGTAGATTTGCTTTTGACAACTATAGGCAGCGTTTCTATCCAAAATCCAAAAGTCCTGCGAGCGACAAAAGGATATTTTGGAAACTTACGAATAATACAAAATATAGATTTAAAATTTTTATTGGAAAAAATTACTAGAAATAATATTTTTAATGTTTTCATTGCTGATATTGACAAAAATTCAAAAAATATATTTGATAATAGCGTAAAATTTGATCAAAATAAAAATATGTGCTTAATTTTTGGAAGTGAAGGATGCGGTATTTCAAAAATAAATGATAAAGAAAATATATTGAAAGATTTTCAAAAAATAAAGATAGAAATTGAAAAAAATAAATTGAATAGTCAATCTTTAAATTTGGCTATTTCAGTCGGAATAATTTTATTTGAGGTAAAAAGGCAATGGAATTAAAAGAGAAATTAGATAAAATCAGACAAAGTTTTAATGAAAAAATAGAAAAAGTAGAAAATCTAGAAGATTTAGAAAAAATTAGAATAGAATTTTTTGGCAAGAAAAGTGAAGTTATAGAAGTTGCAAAAAATATCAAAAATTTTTCAGAATCTGAAAAACCTTTAGCCGGAAAATACATTAATGAATTAAAAAATGAACTTTTAGAGATTTTTGAAAATAAAAAAAACAATATAGATGAGAATAAGAAGGATATTCAAAATGATTTATTTGATATATCTGTCTCTGGAAAGAAATTTGCGATAGGGAATTTGCATCCTATTACAAAAGTTATGAGGGAAGTTGTAGAAATTTTTGAAAGATTAGGTTTTGGAATTGCTGAAGGACCAGATATAGAATCAGATTATTATAATTTTACAGCTTTAAATTTTCCAGAAGAACATCCTGCCAGAGATATGCAAGATACATTTTTTTTGGATGCGTTTGACAAAGACAATAATAAGCCATTTTTATTAAGAACACATACCTCGCCAGTCCAAATTCGTTTTATGAATGAACATAGTCCGCCTTTTCAAATAATTTCTCCGGGCAGCGTTTATCGTTGCGATAGCGATGTCTCGCATAGTCCAATGTTTCATCAGGTTGAAGGTTTGGCTATTGGTGAAAATATCACTTTTGCAAACCTTAAATGGGTTTTGATAGAATTTATACACAAAATGTTTGGCATAGACATAAAAGCCAGATTCAGACCGAGTTTTTTCCCTTTTACAGAACCAAGCGTAGAAGTAGATATGAGTTGTGTTATATGTAGCGGAAAAGGTTGTAGAATTTGTAAAAATACTGGCTGGTTAGAAATTTTGGGAGCTGGTATGGTGCATACGAATGTCTTGAATAATGTTGGCTACGATATAGATAAAATGCAAGGATTTGCTTTTGGAATGGGAATAGAAAGAATCGCTATGATAAAGTATCAAGTCAATGATATTAGACTTTTTTTTGAAAATGATATTAGATTTCTAAAACAATTTTAAATGATTTAAGACTGTCAAAATATATTTGACAGCATATAAAATGATTATTATAATATAAAAATGTACCAATTTTACATTTTTGACTGGAGGAGAAATGAGCGTTAAACTCGTACTTAGAAATGTTGAAATAAAGCAATATGAAAATGATTATATTACTGAAAAAATTGAAAATTTGTCAAGATTTGGCTTAAATCTTATGAATGTAACTGTGACTATAAAAAAAGAAGGGTATGGATATATCGTTGAATTATATTTAAATGCTTTGCATAAAAATTTTTTGATTGAAAAAAAAGGGGAAAAAATTATAGAACTTATTGATATTATTGTTGATAAAATGGCAATA
>JAIRLV010000266.1 GCA_031259185.1 Elusimicrobiota bacterium
ATTAAAAATCAAAAACTATAAAAATTAGCTATATTAAAAATGATAGGAGCAAAATATGTATAGGACAAATTATTGTGGGGAAATAAATGAAAATTTTATTGGACAAAAAGTTATAATTTCTGGCTGGGTGAATAGCCGTAGAGATCACGGTGGGGTTGTTTTTTTTGATTTACGAGATATTACTGGATTAGTGCAAGTTGTTTTTAGATCAGAAGAAATTCAAAATTCAGGAAATATTATAGATATTATTAAACATAATGTAAAACCAGAATTTGTTTTGAAAGTTGAAGGTAAAGTTTATAAAAGAATAGAAGGGACAGAAAATTTTAATATGAAGACTGGGAGAATAGAAATAATTTTAGAAGATTTAGAAGTTTTGAATACTTCAAAGCCTCCGATTTTTGATATTGAAAAATCCAGACAAGTTGCAGAAGATGTTAGATTAAAATATCGTTATTTAGATTTGAGAAATCCAGAATTACAAGACATTTTTATAAAAAGAAGTCTTTTTATTCAAGAAATTTCAGAGTTTTTAAAAAAAGAAAGATTTTTTTATATTGAAACTCCAATTTTGACAAAGTCTACTCCAGAAGGTGCGAGAGATTATTTAGTACCAAGCAGAGTCCAACAAGGAACTTTTTTTGCTTTACCACAATCTCCGCAACTTTTCAAACAACTTTTGATGGTGGCAGGTTTTGATAGATATTATCAGATTGCAAGATGTTTTAGAGATGAGGATTTGAGGGCAGATAGACAGCCAGAATTTACACAACTTGATATAGAGCTTTCATTTACAACAGAGGCGGATATTTTTGGTGTCATAGAAAGGCTTATCCAGCATACGTTCAAAATCTTTGGGATTAATATTGAAATCCCAATAAAAAGAATGACTTATCAAGAAGCAATGAGCAAATATGGTTCTGATAAACCGGATATGAGATTTGAGATGCTTTTGAATGATATTTCCGATATTTTTGTAGAGACAGATTTTCAAGTTTTTAAACAAGTTCTTTCTAATAAAAACGGTAGAGTTTTGGCAGTAAAAGTAGATAATGGAGCTTTATTTTCAAGAAAAGATTTAGATACATTGATTGAAAGAGCGAAAGAAATTGGAGCAAAAGGACTTTTGTGGGGAAAATATGTGAATGATAATTTAGAATCTCCAATGTCAAAATTTGTTTCAAAAGAAACAATAAATAAACTAATTGACAGATTAAAAGTGAGCGAAAATGATTTAGTTTTAATTGTAAGCGATAATGAAGAAACAGCTCAGAAAGTTTTAGGAGCGTTAAGGCTTGATTTGGCAGAAAAATTGAATTTGATTGAAAAAAATGATTATAAATTTGTTTGGGTTTATAATTTTCCATTATTGGAATATGATGAAGAAAAAAAAAGGTTTATTGCAAAACATCATCCGTTTACTTCGCCAGATATAAAAGATTTTGATAAATTGGAAAATATGAGTAAAGATGAAATATTAGCAATAAATTCTAGAGCTTATGACATTGTCATGAACGGTACAGAAATTGGTGGGGGAAGTATTAGAATCCATAATAAAGAAGTTCAAAAAAAAATGTTTAAACTTTTAAATATTACAGATGAAGAAGCAAAAGAAAAGTTTGGCTTTTTGTTAGAAGCATTGGAATATGGCGCCCCGCCTCATGGAGGAATTGCGCTTGGGATTGACAGAATAATCATGCTTTGCACTGCAAGTGAATCAATTAGAGATGTTATCGCTTTTCCAAAAACTCAAAAGGCTAGTTGTTTATTGACAGATGCGCCATCAAAAGTTGCAAAAAATCAGCTATTAGACTTAGGAATTAGTATTAAAAGTTTAGAAAAATAATAATACTATCATCTAATAATAATTTAAAAATGATTACTACACATAGAGATGGAATAATAAAACTAAAATGAATAAAAATAATTTATTAAATTTTAACAATTATCCCTTAGGGAAAATACTTTTTCTATTAATTTTATTAATTAGTTTATTCAGCGTAATAATGATCTTCAGTGCGAGTTCTCCAATCGCTGCGGAAAAGTTTAATAGTTCTTTTTATTTTTTAAAACGTCATTTATTGTGGTTAATGATTGGGTATATTTTTTTATTTTTGGGATATTTGATTGATTTAAAAAAACTTCAAAATATTAGTATATTTTTAATGTTTTTTGCTATCATATTATTACTTTTAGTTTTATTCCCAAGTATTGGTTATTCAGTTGGTGGAGCTAAAAGATGGATTAGAGTTTCAAATTTTGGATTTCAACCGTCGGAAATTGCAAAAATCATTTTTATTATTTATCTTGCTAGCTGGCTAGATAGAAAACATCAATTTATGAATAGAAATTTTACTCATTTATTGCCAAATTTTATTTTGTTAGGGACTGCTTTAGTTTTGATTTATAAAGAACCTGATCTTGGGACAGTAATTCTTATGGGAATTATTTTTCTTTTGATGTTTATAGTTTCTGGAATTGACAAAAAATACATAATCAGTTTTTTTGTTTTGGGTACAGCTGGATTTTTTTACAGTATAATATCAACTAGTTATAGATTAAAAAGAGTTTTAGCTTTTTTAAATCCTTTTGATCATTTTTCAGATTCTGGCTATCAAGTAGTTCAGTCGTATTTAGCTATTGCAAATTCTGGGATTTTTGGAAAAGGAATTGGTGGGAGTAAATTGAAACTTTTATATTTACCAGAAGCTCATACAGATTTCATTTTTTCAATTATTATAGAAGAATTAGGGATTTTTGGGACAACGAGTGTTATTCTTTTTTATATATTATTTGTTTTTATATCTACAAAAATTATATTAAAAGAAAATAATTATTTCTCTAAGTTATTAGGCTTCGGACTTATTATGTCAATATCTACACAAGCTTTTATAAATATAGCTGTTATTACTGGAACATTCCCAACTAAAGGAATTACTCTACCATTTTTATCATTTGGTGGTACGTCTTTAGTCATGACAATGTTCTCAGCAGGAATAATTCTAAATATTTACAAAAGGACCGCAAATATATAATAACAAATCAAAAAAATAAAAAGTTTTTTATATGAAAAAAATTATTTTAAAAAATATATATTAACGATATTTATTCATTAAAAAATAAAAAATTTCAAATATTTTTGCCGAATAAATATTTGAATACAAAAGCATTTTTTTCTTTATTATTATTTAAAATTGCTATTAATTTTTTTTTGAAAAACAATTTTAATATTTCTATTTCAGAAAAATTTTGAATTTTTTTGTTCAAAAAATCAAGATTCCCAACTAAAATTTTTTTTAAATTTTTTTTACTTAAATTTATTTCTGCCGCATCTTTTGAACTAAAGGAATAAAATTTATTGGCATGGATTTCAAAGATTTTTTCTAGCGAAATAATATTAGACTCTATTTTTTCAATAAAATTTTTTGAAAATTTTTCAAATTTTTTTTTATCTTTTTTATTTTTTGTAAAGTTTTCATTTTCAAAAAAAATTTCTGCCCAATTTAAAGCGTCTTTTTCACAGATATTACCAATCTTTATTCTTTTTAAGCTCAAAAGTGTCCCAAATGTCCCCAAATCATTTCCAATATCTCTAGCTAATGCTCTAATATAAGTCCCTGATGAACAATTTATTTTTACTTTTAAAACATTTTCATTTTTATCAAAATCTAAAATCTCAAAATTATAAATAAAAACCTTTCGCTTTGGAATTGTTACTTCAATATTTTTTCTAGCATACTCATAAAGTCTTTTTCCAGATACATTTATTGCAGAATAAATCGGTGGTTCTTGAATAATTTCGCCATGATATTTTTCACTAACAATCCTTTGAATGCCCTTTATATCAAAATCAAGATTTTTATTTTCAGCGATAACTTCGCCAGTAATGTCATCAGTTATAGTTTTTATTCCAAATTTTATTTCTGCGATATATTCTTTAGTACAAGATTGTAAGCTATTTGTAAGTTTTGTCGCTTCACCAAAACAAAGCACTAAAATTCCTTCTGCAAAAGGATCTAATGTGCCAGTATGTCCTATTTTAGGACATATTTTTTTCAAATCTTTACATGAAAAACTGTCGTATTTTTCAATATTTTTATTGTTAATTTCATACTTTATAATATCAATAAATTTTTTACGAATTTTGTAAATCACATCATAAGAAGTAATATTTCTTGGTTTATTTATTGCTAAAATTCCATTAATATTAAAAAAGAGGTTCACTTCTTTTGAATTAAAAAAAATTTTTACCATTTTTGCTAATATAAAATATTGTTATTAATTTTTTATTTGATGTAAATGATAAATTATAGTTTAAAATAATAAAAAATACCAAGTAAAAATAATTAATATAAGTATAACTAACCTTATAAATTTATAAACTTAGAAAAATATCTTAAAAGAATTGAAAAAATTTTAATTTAACTTTTAGTAATATTTTTTTTAAATATGAACTATTATATGATGATTTTATAACTGAAAATAAATGATATTTTTGCAATAAATTAAATTATAATTGTTTTTTCTATCTTAAAAATAAAATAAAATCAAAAAATAATTGACATTACTATAAATTGTGTTATAATGAAATTGATACCACATCATATAGTGTTTTATTGTTTTGATTTTAAAATTAAAAAAGTTGTCAACAATGAATATAAAAGGGGTGATAAAAAATTCTTTTTTGGATTGGGATGGCAAAATTGCAAGCATAATTTTTACAGGTGGATGCAATTTTTCATGTCCTTTTTGCCACAATAAAAGTTTAGCAAATGATAATTCACTAGTGAATATAAATTTGGATGAATTATTTAAATATTTGCAAAAAAATAAAAAATGGATTGACGGTATTGTGATTTCTGGAGGAGAACCAACTACTCAAAAAGATTTAATTGCATTTATGAAAAAAGTAAAAGAAAAAGGATTTCTTATAAAACTTGATACAAATGGGTATAAACCAGAAATTATAAAGGAGAGCCTTGAAAAAAAATTAGTAGATTATATCGCAATGGATATAAAAACTGGGATAAAAAAAGATAAATATATAAAAGCTATTGGTTTTAAAAACAAAATTCAACAAGATACTTTTGATTTACATAAAATTTTTGAAAGTATAAAATTGATAAGAGATGCAAAAGACAAAGTAAAAAATTTTGATTTTGAATTCCGTACAACTATTTGCCCAGTTTTTGTTGGTTTAGACGATTTACTAAATATAGCGGAAAATATTGGCAATGCAAAATGGTATTGGCAAAATTTTCGCAAACTAGGCGATTTAATAGATAATCAATTAAAACTTATAAATTCATATTCTATTTTAGAGTTAGATGAATTTGAAAAAATAGTAAAGACCGAATTTGCAGATTGCGACATAAGAAAAAGATATTAGTTGTTTATTTAATTTTTGTGTTATTTATATAAAAAATATAATTTATATGATTTTATTGAATCTTACATAATTATAATATATTCTCAACGGGAGTATATTTCATTATATAATTGAAAATAGTTCCAATCCTTGTTTCGAAGGATATTAATAATAAACCAATAGGGTTCACGTCAACAGCTACTAGTTGCGGGTTTCAATCCTTGTTTCAAAGGATTGAAATTTTACATACAACAATAATAACTAATAATTGATTCTATTTTATATAGAACAAGGCATATTGAAAAAATTATATAAAAATATGTTTTTATACTATAGAATAAGAATACTTTTTTCAATTAAGAAATAGACATTTATAAAAATTAAGGAGATATTAATGAGTGTGATGAAAGCTTACAAAAAATATTTTTTTTCATTGAAAAAGAGAGATGGTAGAATTGTTGGTTATGATGTCTCAAAGATTGAGAAAGTTTTTAAAGAGCTTGGTAGAATTTTTGGACAAATTGACGAAAAGACTGCGGAAAATTTAGCTTTTCTAGTAGAAGAAAAATTAAAAAAAATTTTTTTACCTGGAGAAACTTTAACTGCAGAAATAGTTTCAGAAGAAATGGAAAAAATTTTGGGAGAAAATGGTTTTAGTATTATAGCAAAAGCTTACAAAAATTTCCATGAGCTTAGAGACGAAGCCAAAAAAAATATTCAAGTTCAAGTTTCAAATGAAAAAAATATAGATTCAACAGATATTTCTCTCATGGTTATAACAGAAGCAAGCTCAAGGCTTCATTCTTGGGATAAAACAAAAATTATGGATGCTTTGATAAAAGAAGCCGGTTTAGATCCAGACATCTCATATGAAGTAGCTCAAAGAGTTGAAAAAAAAGTTTTAGATTCAAATTTAAAACAGGTTACAACAAGTTTAATAAGAGAATTGGTTGATATAGAACTTTTTAGTATTGGACTTGGGACAAAATTAAAAAAACAAAAAAGTCTAGGGATTCCACTTTATAATTTAGAAGAAGTAATTTTTTCGAAAACCCAAGAAAATAGTAATCTTGCGGCAAATAATCCAGAAGCTGTAAATTTGGCGGTTGCAGAAAATATTTTGAAACAATATGCGCTTTCATATATTTTTTCAAAAGAAGTATCGGAGGCTCATTTAAAAGCAAGAATTCATATACATGATTTAGGCTATCCAACGAGAGTTTATTGTTCTACGCATTCACTAGAATATATCAAAAAATTTGGATTAGAGCTTGAAAATTTAAATATTATTTCTAAACCAGCAAAACATGCAAAAACATTGACAGGGCACTTAAATACATTCTTGTCATCAATGCAGGCATATTATGCAGGGGCATTGGGAATTGCTTATACAAATATTGCATATGCTCCGTATTTAGTTGGGATGAGTCATAACGAATTGATTCAAGAAGCTCAATATTTGATTTTTAGTTGTGCTCAAAATGCTTTTTCAAGAGGAGGACAAACATTATTTATAGATTTCAATATTCACACTGGAATACCAGAATATTTAAAAGATGTTCCAGCTATAGGACCCGGTGGAGAATATACAGGCAAAACGTATAAAGATTATGAAAAGGAAACTCAAAATTTTGCAAAAGCATTAATGGAAGTTTGGAGGAATGGAGATGCGAATGGGCATGTTTTTGAATTTCCAAAAATGGATCTACATGTAAATCAAGATACATTTTCTGATCCAACTCAATATGAAATTTTGGAGTTAGCTAGCCAAATTTCTAGTGAAAATGGTTCGCCATATTTTATTTTTGATAGAGATGAAGTGACATTATCGCAATGTTGTAGATTGAGGACTACGCTTGATTTATCAAATGAATATGACTATAGAATGGTTAAAAAACCTGAAAGTATGAGATTTTGTGGATTTCAAAATATAACGATAAACTTGCCTCAAGCAGCATATAGAGCAGGAAAAGGAAACATTCAAGGCGCAATTGATGATATTTTAGAATCAATGGATATTTGTGTAAAAGCACATTTTCAAAAGAAAGATTTTATAGCCAAACTTATGAGACATAAAGGACTTCCATTATGGCAGATAGGAAAAATCGCTATGGATGGATTTCCATATGTTGATCTTGAAAAGTGTAGTTATATCATAGGCATGATAGGTCTTAATGAATGCGTAGAATTTTTGACAGGCGAACAATTGCATGAAAGTGATAATGCTTTCAAAGTTGGAATTAAAATAATTTCTAGCATGTTTTTGAAAATAAATACGCTTGGAAAACAGCATGGACTAAAATTTGTATTGGAAGAATCGCCTGCGGAATCAGCTGCCAGAAGACTAGCAAAAGTTGATATAAAAGAATATCCAATAAGTACGAAATATATCAAGGGTGATATAGAAAAAGACGCTTTTTATTATACCAATAGCATACATTTCGCGCCTGAAATAGATATGCCGATAGTTGAAAGAATTCAAAAACAGAGCAAATTTCATTCTTTGATAGCGGCAGGAGCTATTATTCATGCTTTTATTGGAGAAGAAAAACCATCACCTCAATCTATTATGAACCTTGTTAGGAAAACTTGGGAGAATACGAATGCAGCGCAAATTACAATTTCGCCAGAATTTACTATATGCAATTCTTGTCATAAAATGATAAGAGGCGTTTTTGATAAATGTCAAAATTGTGGGGCAGAAAATATTAATGGAGTTAATGAAATTTATCATTGTGAATGTTAGAGACTTCGTCTCTTGTATGTAGCTGTAGCAGAGACAAAAAATTGAAACAAAAATAGAACTAAAATATTTTTAGAAAAAAGTTTTGTATATACTAAACAAAAAGAGGCGAAGCCTCAAAGGAGTAAAAAAATGTCAAATCAAGAATTTTTACAAAAATTAAACAATCAGAGCAACAACTTTGAGCTTATAAATGAGAGTGAAAAGTATTTTGTTGTACTAAACAAAGCATCCCAAAAGAAATATGAAGTTAAAAAAGAGCTTTTAGAAAACACAGATTTTGAAAATTTAACGAGTGTTTTAGAAGGGAGAGAACCGATTATATTGGATGGAATTACCAGAATAATTGGATATTTCTCAAAAACTTCAAATTGGAATAAATCTAAAATTGGAGAATTAAAAGATAGAAGACATGGAAATTATAAAGTAGGAAATTGCTGTTAAATATTTTTCATTTTAATTGGGAAATATTTTTTTAAGTATTTTATTTTTATTTGAAATTTTTTCTGTTTTTAGGTAGTATGAGCTGATAAAAATTTTGATTTCATATATACAGACGTTGCAGAGCAACGTCCCTATTTTAATGATGTTAAGTGAATTATAATTGTATGTATATTCCTAATTATTTGTAAAGTAAATAATTTTAATTTTTTACTTTACAGATTTTTTAATTAAAATGACTATATGTAAAAAAATGTATAAAAATATTTTTAGAAAAGATAAAAAAAATATTATTTTGGCTTCTATATCTCCACAAAGATATAAAATTTTGAAATCGCTAGGAGTAGATTTTGAAGTTATAGCTCCAATTTTGCCAGAAAAATTTGATAAAAATATAAAGCGACCTTCTCTAATTGTACAACAATTGGCAAAACAAAAAGCAATTGAAGTAAAGCAGAAAGTTTTAAAAAAAATAAAAAAATTAGAATATCATGATAAAGAAAGTTATTTAAAAGATGATAAAAAAATGCCTATAATTATTTCTGCAGATACAATTATTTTTTGTAAAGGTGAAATTATCGGAAAACCAAAATCCTATAGAAATGCAAAAAATATGTTGAAAAAACTTTTTAAAACACCGCATTATGTTTATAGTGGATTTTGTATATTGGATTCTGGATCAAATAAAACATTTTTAGGATATGAAAAAACTAAAATTTTTATGAACAAAATATCAGAAAAATTTTTTGATGAAATTATAAAAAAGCACTCTGACAAAGCTGGATGTTATTCAATTCAAGATAATTTTGATCTTGTAAAATCAATAAGTGGAAATTTTTATAATGTCATGGGCTTGCCAAAAAAAAAGATTGTAGAAATTTTGAAAAAAGTTTTTTTTGACGAGAAAAGCATAAAACTTGACGAAAGCATAAAAAATGAGATAGAAAAAAATGAATTTTTTATGAAAAAAACTATTAAATTAGCAAAAAATGGGGGAAATAATACATATCCAAATCCATTAGTTGGAGCAATAATTATAGATGAAAATGATAAGATTATTGGTAAAGGTTACCATAAAAAATATGGTGAGAATCATGCAGAAGTTGAAGCATTAATTTCTGTAAAAGAAAAAGATAAAAATAAATTGAAAAATGCTACAATGTTTGTAAATTTAGAGCCGTGTTGCCATTATGGGAAAACTCCACCATGTACAGATGCTATATTAAGTGCTGGAATAAAAAAACTTGTTATAGGGACTATTGATTATACAAAAAAAGTTAATAATAGAGGTATTGAAATTTTAAAAAAAAATAATGTTGAGATTGTTGTTGGAGTTTTGGAAAAAGAAGCAAAAATTTTGAATAAAAAATTTTTTGGAAATATATAGAGGCGGTTTTTTTGTTTCTATGGCAGAGAGGGAAGGCTACAAACCTGCTCTTATTTTTTTTGTTTTGTCTCTTTTTTGTCATACTTTTCAAAGGGTCATTTGAAAGCATTTGAAGTTATTTTATAGCAAAAATTGAAAAAAAGCAATAATTTTTTTTAAAAATGGGCTATTTTATTTTTTTAATTACTTTATATAATCTAATAGTTTCGTGATATTTATGTCTATCTTTGAAAAACCAAACCATTTATTACCTAAATCTTTTAACGATGCTCCAAATAAATAACTTCTATTAGACTTAATAAATAAAAAAGTAGAAATAATAGAACATAAATGATAAATTAAAATTAAAGCTAAAATTAATTAAAAATTATAAAAATTAGAACAAAAGCACTGATTAAGTCTAAGCAAAACTCCAGCCTTTAAGGCTATCTAGCGTATGCGTTGAATAAAATTTTTCAACACTTTTTATAAAAAAAATTCAACTGTCTATTCCGTTAAGGCAGACATTAAAAAAAAAAGTAAATGCTAAATGAGAAGTGTATATTTTTTACAAAGAAACAAAATATCTTATTTCTTTTTTCATTGCTTTTTTTATATACCGACAAAGTTTTTATTTGTTTTTATCTTA
>JAIRLV010000274.1 GCA_031259185.1 Elusimicrobiota bacterium
CAATTTATAGATTCTTTAAAAGAACAGACAATGTAGGAATTGGAGTTTTATTTTTCACTTTGGCGGATTTTTTATCGTCGAGTAGAGGTTCAAACAATATATCTTATAAATCGGGAATTAGTGAAAAAGATTTTTTTATTTATCAAGACTTCATAAATTGCAAAAATTCTTTGAGAAAAATTTTTGCTTGGTATATTCAAGATAAAGAAAAAATACAAGTGAAAAGATTTTTATCTGGGAATGATATTATGGAACTGTTTAAATTAGAGCCTAGTAAAAAAGTTGGCGAAATTTTGGATTTATTGAATGAACTACAGGCGTTAGGAAAAATTAAGAATAAAAAGCAAGCTATTGATTCTGTTAAAAAATTTTTACTTACAAATTAAAAGATAATTCTATATAATTATGTATAAAAAATGTAAAAAATTTGAAAAAAATGGATTAGTAATTGGATTAACTGGAAATATTGGAGTAGGCAAAAGTTTAGTTTTGAAATATTTTCATAAAAAAGGATTCTTTACTTATAGCGCTGATGAAATAGTCAAACAAGAATATAATGATAAAAATTCCCAATTTTATCAATTAGTATTAAATTTATTCAGAAATGAAAAAAAAATTGATATTTTAAATCCGGATTTTTCTATAGACAAAAATAAGATGTTAGAAATTATGCTGAAAGATGTCGTACTTATTAAAAAATTAAATGATATAACAAAAAAAACGGTTTTAAAAAGATTAGAAAAATTTATTATTTATGGTAAAAAAAATTATAAATTTTCTATAATAGAAATACCGATTCTTTTTGAAATGGATCTACAAAAAAAAGAATATATAGATCTAATTTTAACTATAAAAACACAAAAAGATTTTGTAAAAAAAAGAATTTTTAAACAAAGAAAATTGACAGATGAATTATATAGTTTTTTTTTGAAGAATCAATTTGATTACGAAAAAAAAATATTAGACAAAAAAGAAATTATAATTTATAATAATACCACTATTTTTATGCTTCAAAAAAAACTAAATTATTTTATAAATATAGTAAAAAAAATATGTTAGGTTTGATGCTTGGAAAGTTTTATATACAATGTCTAGAAACTTATTTAAATATCTAAATTTTATAGATTATAAACAATACCTCTTTATATCAAGTTTTGCGAGAATAAAAAATACTTATTTTATTTTATTTTCATACTTGATTTTTTTACAAAGAATTTAATATAAATAAAATGGGAAATAGATATGAATAAAAAAATTGCTGTGTTTATTGATAGAGATGGAACGATTAATAGAGAAGCTGGATATATAAATCATGAAAGTAAAATGGAATTGTTACAAAACAGTTCAAAAGCAATAAAATTGTTGAATGATAATAATATTTTGGCAATCGTTTGCACCAATCAATCTGGTATAGCGAGGGGATATTTTGATGAAAAATTATTAGAAAAAATACATAGTAGAATGATAACATTGTTAGAATTAGATTCTGCAAAGATTGACGATATTTTTTATTGTCCACATCACATAAGTTCTGCGATTGAAAAATACAAAAAAGATTGTAATTGTCGTAAACCGAAAACTGGAATGCTGGATAATGCCGCTAAAAAATATAGTATTGATTTACAAAAATCATATATTATTGGCGATAAATATACAGATGTAATTTGGGGACACAAAGCTAGGGCAAAATCTATATTAGTTTTAACAGGTTATGGGCAAGGAGAGTATGAATATCAAAGCGATTCTTGGGAGGAAAAGCCAGATTATATTGCAGTTGATTTGTATGAGGCATGTAAATGGATATTGGAAGATATAAAGAAAACCCAATATTTTAAAAAATACGATAAAAATATTTAGCATATCTGAATATTCATAGTATAAAATAATACTTGTAAATAGAAAAATAATAAAAATGTTGACATACTTTCCTTAAATATTGTCATCTTTGTATCTAAATTATATTATAACATTAATAAAAGGAGACTCTTTTTAAATGCGAGATGAAAAAAAATTTAAAAAAATTTGGCAAGATTTAGAAAAACATTATGAAAGTATAAAAGATATCCATTTGAGAGAATTTTTTAGAGAAGATAAAGAAAGGGCAAATAAATTTACAAAAACTTTTAAAGATATGACTTTGGATTATTCGTTCAACAGAATAAACGAAGAAACTATGAAAAAATTATTTGAATTAGTAAAAGCCGCAGATATCGAGACAGAAATAAAAAAAATGTTTAGTGGCGAAAAAATTAACAAAACTGAAAATAGAGCAGTTTTGCATATTGCGCTGAGAAATAGATCAAATGTGCCAATTTTTGTTGATGGAAAAGATGTAATGCAAGAAATAAATACAGTTTTGGATAAAATGGCTAAAATTTCTGATAAAATCCGTAATAAAGAGTGGCTTGGATGGACTGGGAAAGTAATTAAAAATATTGTTAATATTGGAATTGGCGGATCGGATTTGGGACCGGTAATGGCTACGATTGCTTTGAAAAAATACTCTGCTAGAGATTTGGAAATGAGATTTATTTCTAATGTGGACGCGACTCATTTTGTTGAAGAAACAATTGATTTGAATCCAGAGGAAACTTTATTTATTGTTGCGTCAAAAACTTTTACAACTCAAGAAACAATGACTAATGCTAATACTGCAAAAAAATGGATTCTAGAAACATTAAAAGATGAAAAAGCTGTTTCCAGACATTTTATTGCGCTTTCTACAAATAAAAAAGAAGTTGAAAAATTTGGAATTCTTGCAGAAAATATGTTTGAGTTTTGGGATTGGGTAGGTGGCAGATATTCGCTTTGTAGCGCAATTGGACTTCCATTAATGATTGCTATTGGGAAAAAAATTTTTTTTGAAATGCTTGACGGTTATTATGAAATGGACCAGCATTTCTTGAATGCAAAAATTGAAAATAACTTGCCAATAATTTTAGCTTTAGTGGGTATTTGGTATAATAATTTTTTTGGAACAGAAACCATTGCGATTCTTCCTTATGATCAATATTTGGAGAGATTTGCAGCATATTTTCAACAAGCGGATATGGAAAGCAATGGGAAATATATTGATAAACAAGGAAATAGAGTCAACTATCAAACAGGTCCAATTTTGTGGGGAGAACCAGGGACAAATGGGCAACATGCTTTTTATCAATTGCTTCATCAAGGGACAAAACTTATTCCAATAGATTTTATTGGATTTGCAAAATCATTGAATCCGATTGGCGACCATCAAGATAAATTAATTTCTAATCTTTTTGCACAAGCTCAAAGTTTAGCCTTTGGAAAAACAACGGAAGAAGTTTTGAAAACTGAAACAAAAGACGAATGGCTTGCAAAACACAAAACTTTTGAAGGAAATCGTCCATCAAATAAAATTCTAATTAAAAAATTAACTCCAAAAACTTTTGGGAATTTGGTAGCTATGTATGAACACAAAATTTTTGTTCAAGGTATAATTTGGAATATTTTTTCATTTGACCAGTGGGGTGTTCAACTTGGAAAAGTTTGTGCTAATAGAATATTGCCAGAACTTACAAATAATGCAGAATTAAATCATGATTCTTCTACAAATAATGCTATAAAATGGTATAGAGAGAATCGGTAATTTTTTTTTTAAAGTTGGAGGCGAAAATGATAGCAGTAACTGGTGGAGCAGGATTTATTGGTAGCGCATTCGTTTGGGAGCT
>JAIRLV010000298.1 GCA_031259185.1 Elusimicrobiota bacterium
CACTTACGCTTACCATCATTATATTCATAATTCCTATTCCGCCAACAAGTAACGATATTCCTGCTACAGCTCCTAAAAGCGCTGTCATTGTTTTTGTTGTGCTAGAGAGCATAGCTACCATATCCGCCATATTCCTTATTCTAAATGAATCTAGCTGACTAATCCCGAGTCTATATCTAGCCAACATTGCGGTTAAGGCATACTTTTCAACTTCTTGAGTTTTTCCATCAAAAGCCTCTAATGCTATGGAATTTATATATTGTCCTCCAATAAGCCTTTTCATCGCAGTTTTAATTGGGATTACAATTTTATCATCTTGATCTTGTGGACCGGCCGCTCCTTTAAATGGCAATATTCCAACGACAAGAAATTTTTTTCTATCAATTTTTATATATTTTCCTATAGGATTCTCATCGGCAAATATATTTTTTATTACAGTTTGCCCAATAACTGCGACCTTTGCCATTTTTTCGTTTTCACTTTTTGTAAAAAATCTCCCATAAACTGGTTTAGCATTTTGCATTTCTTGATATGCTGTACTTGTTCCTAAAACTTGCGTATTAGTATTTTTATTTTTATAAACAACTTGAAACGATTTTGATACATTTGAATCTACATTTTTTATAAGTTCTTTATTTTCAGCTAAATAATATGCGTCGTCTACTGTTATTTTTCTGCTAACAGAACCAGAAACACCTCCGACTTGTATTCTACCCGGCATAACATAAATAACATTTGTCCCCATATTCTTAATTTGTTCTTCTAATGAAATTTGCGCTCCTTTTCCAAGTGCTAACATCGCTATAATAGATGAAACTCCAATGATAATTCCCAGCATTGTCAAAATAGAACGAGTTTTGTTTGACATTATAGATCTAATCGCTGATAAAAAATTTTCTTTTAATTCTGAAAAAGTAAAATTGGCTTTTTCCTTTTTTATTTTTAGAGGCTCTTTTTTTGAAATAGCAAGATCATTTTTTCTGGTATCTGAAGTAATTTGTCCATCTTTAATTGTGATAATTCTAGAAGCCCATTCAGCGATATCTTGTTCATGGGTAACTAAAATTATACTTATTCCTTTTTGATTGAGTTCTTTCAAGATCTCCATAATTTCGTTTGATTGGGTTGTAGCCAAATTGCCAGTTGGTTCATCGGCAAATATTATTTTTGGATCATTGACTAGAGATCTCGCTATTGCGACTCTTTGCTGTTGCCCGCCAGAAAGCTGATTTGGTTTATGATACATTCTATCATCAAGCCATACATCTTTTAAAAGTTTTTTTGATTTTTCATCACGATTTTCGCCATTAGAATAAATAAGCGGCAATTTGACATTATCAAGCGCTGTCATTTTAGGCAATAAGTTATACTGCTGAAAAACAAATCCTATTAATTTTGAACGTAAAAAAGCGCTTTGATCATCATTAAAATTTAAAATATCTTGTCCGTATATTTTATATCGTCCCGTTGTCGGTTGGTCAAATAATCCAAGTATATGCATAAGCGTACTTTTTCCAGAACCAGACGGTCCCATAATTGCAACAAAATCACCATCTTCAATAGTCAAATCAATCCCTTTCAAAATTTCTAATTTTGTTTCGCCAATATCATATATTTTTTTTATGTTTTTAAGCTCTATTAAAGGGACATTTTGTTCGATTTTTTTATACATCAATAGTTATTACTTTATTTTGAAATAATAAATTTTTAAAAAAAAATAAAAAACGACAACTTTTTGAATTGAATCAACATATTTTTATATTATAACAATTATTTGAATAAAATCCAATAAAAAATTTAATTAATAAATGATAACATATATTTATTTTTCTAAATCATTATAATGATGTTTTGTTATTTTAGCTTCAAAAATATAAATAATATCTTCTGCAATGTTTGTTATCAAATCTGCTATTCTTTCTAAATTATTTGAAATTCTTATCACATTCACAGACTGTTTGACTATAGATGAATTATTTTTCATTAGCTCTATAACTTGTTCTAATGTATCTCTATGATAAGCGTCTATAATATCGTCTTTTTTTTCAATAGTTTCTGCCAATTTTATATCTTGATTTATAAATGATTTTATTGCTAGATTCAACATATCGACAACATTTTCAGCATTTTTTTTTAATATATCGGGAACCTCAATTTGTGGATTGTCTATGAGATATAAAGCACTTTCTCCGATATTTACTGCATGATCTGCAATTCTTTCTAAATCATTATTGATTTTTAATATCATAAGTATTGTTCTTAAATCTATTGCTTTTGGATCGTATTGAGCTAAAAAATATGTACAAAATTTTTCTATATCAATTTCATATTTATTAGCTTTTTTTTCGTTTATTTCTATAACTTTTTTTAATAATTCTTTTTCTTTTTTTATATATCCGTAAATGCTTTTAGATACCATATCTTCTATGAAAGTTGCATATTCTATTATCATTACTTTTAATTCTTGCATTTTTTGTTCAATCATAATAGTAAAATCCTCCAAATAAATTTGAAAAAAATAAAAATAATTATTAAATCGCATTAATATAATTTTCAACCAAATTTGCCTGTTATATAATCCTCTGTTCTTTTGTCTCGTGGATTTGTAAATATTTTTTCCGTTTTAGTGTATTCTATCAAACTTCCCAAATAAAAAAAAGCTGTCCAATCTGAAATTCTGGAAGCTTGTTGCATATTATGAGTAACTATCAATATAGTATAATTTTCTTTTAATTCTTCAATTAATTCTTCAATTTTTTTCGTTGAAATCGGATCTAAACTCGCACAAGGTTCATCAAACAATATAACTTCTGGGCTTACTGTGAGGCATCTCGCTATGCAAAGTCGCTGTTGCTGCCCTCCAGATAGAGTATAAGCATCCTCAAATAATCTATCTTGAACTTCATGCCAAAGCGCTGCTTGTTTCAAAGATGTTACAACTTTTTCTTCTATAATATTTTTGTCTTTTACTCCATTTATTTTTAATCCATAACTTAAATTTTCATAAATACTTTTTGGGAAAGGATTTGGTTTTTGAAAAACCATGCCGACTCTACGTCTTATATCTACTACATCTGTACCTTTTGCATTAATATCTCCATCGTCTAAAAAAATTTTTCCTTCTAATTTAGTGTTCAGTATCAAATCGTTCATCCTATTAATTAACCTCAAAAATGTAGATTTTCCACAACCCGATGGACCTATTATAGATGTAACTTTATTATTATAAATATCAAAATTTATATTTTTTAGGACACATTTTTCACCATAATAAAAATTGATATTTTCAGCTTTTATTTTTATATATTTCATTAAAATTACCTCAAAATTTATGAATTCTAATTTGTCTATTTCTTATAATTATAGCTATAAATGATATTCCTAATACAAGTATTAATAAAACTAAAGCGCAACCAAATGCTATTTTGGTATGTTCTTCTGGGTATGTTCCTTCTGTCATCAAAGCATAAATATGATATGGCAATGCCATTACTTCGGAAAATATTGATTTTGGAAATCCCTTTTTATAAAATGTTACAGCTGTAAACATGATCGGAGCAGTTTCTCCCGCAGCTCTACCTATGCTTAATATCAAACCTGTCAATATTCCGCCTATTGCATTAGGTAGAATTATTTTTTGTATAGTTTGCCATCTTGTAGCGCCTAATGCTAAAGATGCTTCTCGCAACGAATAAGGAATAGAATTTAGAGCTTCACAAGATGCGGAGATAATATTGGGAAGTATCATAATGGCAAGAGTTGAACTTCCTGAAATAATTGAAACTCCAAACCCAAAAAATTTTACAAAAACTATTAATCCAAATAATCCAAAAACAACTGATGGCACGCCTGCTAAATTATTTACTCCAATTCTAACAAGCTCAACTAATATGCCTTTTGGAGCGTATTCTGTCAAATATATAGCGCAAGAAACTCCTAATGGAAGCGCCAAAATAACTGCGCCGCTCGTTAAATAGAATGTTCCTAGTATTACAGGAGCGATTCCACCTTGTGTCATAGATATTTTTGGAATTTGGGTCAAAAAAGACCACGATAAAATTCCGATACCTTTGACTGTTATAAAATATATTAAACTCCCTAAGAAAAGTAAT